>NZ_DATCVJ010000866.1:0-10649 GCF_036566945.1 Chitinophaga sp.
ATGCGGAACATATTGTGATCCTCATGCAGGAGAACCGCTCTTTTGATCATTGTTTTGGAACATTACAGGGCGTACGCGGGTTTAATGACCCAAGAGCAGTATGGTTACCGGATGAAAAGCCGGTATGGTTTCAGACCAATGAAAACGGCGATACGTATGCACCTTTTCGTCTAAATATTAAAGACACCAAAGCCACGTGGATGGGGGCTTTACCACATTCCAGGCCCAGTCAGGTAGATGCATATAATAAAGGCCGCTACGATAAATGGCTGATAGCAAAACGCCCCGGCAACAAAGAATATGCTGCCATGCCGTTGACGATGGGGTATTATACCCGGGAAGATTTGCCTTTCAACTACGCGATGGCAGATGCTTTCACCGTTTGTGACCAGAACTTTTGTTCGGCGATGACCAGCACTACACCTAACCGCTCCTTTTTCTGGACCGGTAAAATAGTGCATGAAGAAAACGGTATCCCCAAAGCACATATCCGTAATGATGACTACAGTTACGCAAAATTACCCTGGAAAACATTTCCCGAACTACTACAGGAAAATGAGATCTCCTGGAAATTTTATCAGAACGAACTTAGCTGTGGCGGTGGGTTTAAAGGCGAAGAACGCGCCTGGCTCGCCAACTTCGGCTGCAACCTGCTCGAGTTCTTTGCCGCTTATAACGTGAAATTCTCAGAGCGATATATCAGCGCGTTGATGAAACAGGTGGAAACACTCCCGGATGAAATCAATAAGTTACAGGAAGCCAGTCCTTCCTCTGAAGATGCCGCCGCAAAAATCCGTACCGACATCTCCAAAAAACAGGCAGTACTGGATAATGCCACCAAAGAACTGCTGCAATGGAACAAGCAAAGCTATGAGAAACTGACGCCACAGCAACAGGCATTGTATCAACGCGCCTTTGTCGTAAATAGTAATGACCCGGAATACAGAAACGTTACCAAAGTAGCGTATAAAGACGGACAAACAGACCGCGAAATAACGGTACCTGCCGGAGATGTATTACATCAGTTTAGAACAGATGTAAACGAAGGCAAACTACCATATGTATCCTGGCTGGCAGGACCGCAGAATTTTTCTGATCATCCCAGCGCACCCTGGTACGGCGCCTGGTATGTGTCTGAAATCCTCGACATCCTTACCCAACGCCCGGAAGTATGGAAGAAAACTATTTTCATCGTTACCTACGATGAAAACGATGGTTATTTTGATCACGTAGTCCCTTTTTCCATTTGTGATAACAATATTCCCGGTACGGGTAAATGTTCTGCCGGCATAGATACGGAAATAGAACAGGTAAGACTGGCACATGAACTGAAGCAGGGTGTGAGTGAAAAGCAGGCGAGGGAAGCCCCGGTAGGACTGGGTTTCAGAGTACCTATGATCATTGCTTCCCCCTGGAGCAGAGGTGGCAAAGTTTGTTCTCATGTATTTGAGCACACTTCTACCTTGCAGTTCCTCGAAACATTTTTTAATAAGAAGTTGAATAAGCAATTGCACTCCGAAAATATCAGTCAGTGGAGACGTACCATCAGCGGTGATTTGACGGCTGCCTTTAGTCCGTTTAATACCACTACACCCGCTAAGCAAATTTTCCTGAACCAGCAGCGGGTAGTGGAGAATATCAACAATGCCCGCTTCAAAGAAGTGCCTACGGGCTTCCGCAAAATATCATCGGAAGACGTGACCGCATTTAAAAATCATCGCAAACCGGCGTCCCTGCAGCAGGAAAAGGGTACACGCCCTTCCTGTGCATTGACCTATGAATTATTGGCCGATGCACAATGGCAACATGATCAGCAACAACTGTCGCTGAAAATGCAGGCGGCTAAAGGACTTTTTGGAGAAAGCGCTTCCGGTGCTCCTTTTACCGCTTACACTTCTCTTCCTTATCAGGATAAAAAAGAAGAAAGTGCTGCTGCCGGCAGAAGCTGGGCTTTTGCGGTAGCCGCCGGAGATACACTTCAATATGAGTGGCCGGCAAAAGCCTTTGCCAACGGACATTATCACCTGCACCTGCATGGCCCCAACGGCTTCTACAGGGAATTCAAAGGTAGTCCCCAACATCCGCAGCTGGATATACAACTCAGCTATGAAAGCGCCGGCAAATTGAAAAAGAAAGCCACCGGCAACCTCGCATTTCGTATAACCAATACCGGTAGTGCAGCCCGTGATTTCACTATCACCGACAACGCATATAATGGAAAGGTAATTCAGCGGAAAGTAGCGGCAGGAGAGAGTCTTGACTTAATATTGCCACTGCAGAAAAGTCAGGGCTGGTATGATTTCACCGTCCATGCAGCCCGCTTTGATACATTTAGCCAGCGTTATGCCGGCAAAGTAGAAACAGGAACGGAAAGCATCACGGACCCGTTCATGGGGAGAGCATAAGGCTTAACGCAGAAAGCAAAAAGCTATTGTCGCAAATAATCAATCGCTTCAATAGCTTTTTGCTTTCCGCTTTATGCTTTCCGCTTATTGCAATAGCTTTTGCTTTCTGCTTTATCCTTTCTGCTTACTGGAGCATTTGCTGCACTGGTTTACCTACGCATCCGCTAGGCATCTGTATATGCAGCATGGCAGCCAGTGTGGCGGCAATATCTGTCATATGCACGGTTTCATTGGTAGCGCCATGTTTTACATGCCATCCCATAAATACCAGTGGAATATGAATATCGAACGGATTCCAGTTACCATGGGTGGTACCTTTTGTAGACCCTTCAAACCATCCTGGCTCAGGAATCACGATCACAGAACCGGTACGTTTACGGTTGTAACCATTAATGGCCATAGTATTGAGAGGCTCTGGCAGCGGGTTAGCGCCGATGTTGTCCAGATCCGCCGCAAACTGTATACCTGGTTGTGCTTCGAAATATTCGATGGTAGCTTTTTTCACCGCATCGTAATCCAGTTTAGCCGCGGCTATCTTCGCCTTATCGTAGCTTACGTGGTAGTTCATGAAAGAAGTAACCAGTTTGCCCGCGCCAAAACGCTTATTCAGCGTGCTATCCAGACCGGAAATCAGTTTCCTGCCCTCTACCAGACCAGCAGGCAAATTGTGTTCCTGCATAAATTTAACCGCATGCGCAGCACCATGATCGGCTGTCAGGAATACGAGGTAATTGCCTTTACCTACTTTTTGATCCAGGTAGGTGAAGAAAGATGATAAGTCTTTGTCCAGACGCAGATAGGTGTCTTCTACTTCAATAGAGTTAGGACCATATTTATGTCCAACGTAATCAGTAGAAGCGCAGTTGATCGTCAGGAAGTCGGTGGCAGCGCCGTTACCCAGGTCGTAACCTTCTACGGCAGCTTTGGCGAAATCCAGTGTCAGCGTATTACCGGAAGGAGTAGACCGCAGGTTGCCCGGGTCTTTTTTATACACGTCTTTCAGCTGATGCGGAAATACAGGTGCTTTTTCTCCCGGGAAAGTACCTTCCCAGGCTACGTTATCTTCACTGCTCTGGGTATAAGTACCAATAGGATACAATGTTTCCCATGGCTTAGACATCAGCTGCTGCGGCTCTTTACGGTCGTTGAAGCTTTTTACCCAGGCAGGCAGTTCATTCATATAATAAGTACTGGTAATAAAGCTGCCATTACTATCGTCCAGCCAGAAAGCCCCATTAGGAGTATGCCCTGCAGGAAGAATAGAGGCGCGGTCTTTTAATGATACGCCTACTACCTTGGAACGAAAGTTCGTCGCAAATCTCAGCTCATCTGTAATGGTAGATGCCAGCAGGTTACGCGGCGACATTTTGCCAGCGGAACTGGTACTGCCTACCGGTTGTACGGTGGTATCTTCTGTGCAATACCATTTTCTTCCGGTAACCTGGTCTGGCCAGTCATTACCGGTGATGCCGTGAATGGCAGGTACGCTACCGGTATATATGGTGCTGTGTCCTACAGCGGTGAATGATGGAAGGTGACTGATAAATGTGTTCTCGCAGGAAAATCCATCGCCCAGTAAGCGTTTGAATCCTCCGGTTTCATAACGGTCGTAATAACGATACAGGTAATCCCAACGCATCTGATCCACTACAATACCCACAATCAACTTGGGTTTTTCATTGGTTTGGGCGACTGCCGTTAAACCCTGAAGCGCTGTGAATGCCCCCAGAATAGCGGTAGCCATTGATTTTGTCATTCCATTCATAATGAAGATTTTTTCATTTTTTTTGGTTCACACCCCAAAACGGGAATCGACAAACGTAATGAAAAAAATAATAAATGCCAGCCACTTTTACACGAGCGTGTGTTAACTACTGTTAACGGTTTTTCTCATATGTTATTAAAAAGGGTAGGGATCCGGCCATGCCTTCCACGATATCCTGCCAATGTTGTTTGGTTTATAAACCGGCCACCATAAGGGATTTTGTCGGGTTGTAGTTGTTTTGTAGATATGCCTGTATATGCGATGTAGCTTCCCAAATTTTGAGATTACCGGGGAAGAACAGCATCTTTGTAAGCAGAAATACCCGGTGAGCATTCACCCTATCTATCGTAAAAACAGCTCATATCCTGATGAAGCAATTGATATTGACATTACCATTTTTGTTCCCGGCGGCTCTTGTGCTGGCGCAACAGCCCGTCATCGCCGACTATCTCGGCAGGTTTGAAGGCACACTGGCCCCCGTGAAGATCCGCCAGCAAAAACAGTTGCTGCATTCTTCCGGCGCAGTACTCATTGATAAATTGGAAAACAACGGTTATTATAATACCGTAGTAGGCATAAAACATAATGCCTACGGTGCTATTAATAATGCCGGTAAAGTAATTGCCCCATTTAAATATGATGAAGTCACACTCGAGGATGAACAGGACAAAACGTTTCCCGAAAAAAACTACTGCTTCCTGATCATCCGCCTCAACGGGAAATATGGTGCAGTAGATACATTGGGCAATGTCCTTTGTCCCCCTCTTTACAAGGAAGTAGGTAGCCTGACTCCCCATTTGATAAAATTTAAAAAAGAAGACGCGTGGGGATGGCTGGATATAAAAACAGGCAAGGTGTTGCAATCTCCCAAATACCAGGAAGTAGAGAAAAGTTATGCATTGGAGCATGCGGTACAGATAACACAGGCCGGCAAAGTAGGACTGGCAGCGGAAGACGGCAGCATCATTGCAGCGCCGGACTATACTTCTTTTGAGTACCTCGGCTATGAAGGCAGCGCATATTTTGGCTATACCATCAACGGCAAAAGTGGCATCATGGATAAAACCGGTAAACAAATAACGCCAGCTATCTATGATCAATGCGGCCGTGGCCCGTCTGCAAACCTTTTTGGAGTGACGAGTAAAGGAAAAGCCGGTATCGTGGATACGGCAGGTAATTTCGTACAGCCGTTGCAGTATACGAAGACGGAGCCCATGGTCAACACCATGATCGTGTTTATGGGCAATAAATGCGGCGTGATCAATGAATCTGGTAAAGAAATTATTCCACCCCAATACGACGCCATTAAGGCCCTGAATGCAAAGGGGGAGGAGCTGTATGGAGGATCGGTGATAGATAGCTATGGTAGAACGATCGATGGTCCCGCTTATTTCATGGTCACCCAGGGCCGCTATACCAGCTTGTTTGATCAGGCAGGAAAACAATTACTGCCTTTTGAATATGAGCACATCGCCATCAGCTTTTACCACGATACGCCTTACCTGGAAGTAATTAAAAATAACAAAAGTGGCCTCCTGGACCTACAGGGGAAAATCATCTTTCCTCCAACATATGACGAAATCCGTTTGGGCTACAGCGACCATTATTTTTACCAGGACGATGGAGCAGGTGCAGATAAAGGAAATTATCTGCCTGTTATAAATGGTAACCATCTTGGCTTGTTTAATACCAGCACCGGTAAAGAGGTGCTGCCACCCAAATACGACTGGATGCAGTGGCAAAACCCGGCAATCCTTTACCTGAGAAGTGGAGATACGACTTTGTTAGCTACAAAGACCGGCAAAATTATCAGGGGAGGACAGCAATATGGGTTTTATACTGCAGTAGATACCAACCGCATTGTGGAAACACGCTATGCGAATGATGGCAGGAGCATATGTGAACTCTCGGACCTTGCCGGTAATATATTATATACCAATCCCCGTTGGGAATTTAAGGAAGACAGGTATTCCCGGACCCTGATGCCCGACAGTCTAAGGAGCGGTCATGCGCAATACAACAACGGCTTGCTGAAAATATGGGGCGATCCCCGCGACAACGTATTTGTAGATAGCGCCGGGAAAGAAGTGGTATTTGATGGCTACAGCTTCGTGGGTGACTTCAGCGAAGGGCTGGCCCTGGCTGGAAAAGACCTGGCTCCGCAGCATACGGTGTATGGCATTATTAACCGGCAACAACAAGTGATCCTGCCCATTTCCATGGATGATATTACCCGGCTGGAAGATGGCATCCTGATGGTAAAGAAGGGGGAACTAAAAGGATTGATTAAAAAAGACGGGGCTATGCTCTTGCCCGTCAAATACGAGCGCATAGATAAAGAATATAGTATCCCTTACTATAAGCTATACACCGGCAAACTATACGGCATGGCAGATGCCACCCGAAAAGAAATTTTGCCCGTGGTATTTGATGAAATCTATTACCAGGAAAGGGCGAAACTTTTCCGGGTAACCAAAGCCGGGAAAATGGGGATCGCTGATATGAACGGCAAAATGATCATCCCTGCTATCTATGAGGAATTGGAGATGAACGAGAATGATGATAATATTTTTCCTTTGCTGGTGAAAGAAGGAAAATGGTATTTCTACCTGGATAAAAACGGGCAGCCATTGCCTTATCGCTCAGAGAAAAAGAAAAGTTACAATGATTAAAATGCCCTGGCATATGATGATAAGATGGTTACTGGCTGGCAGCTTATTGCTGGCAGCACCTGCGGTGATCGCACAAAAGGGATCTGTTTTTGTAAGGGGCTTTGCCCGCATCGAAGCCAACAACAAAAGCTGGTTTATCAATACCAAAGGTGAAAATGCTTTTGATGAAGCCATCGCCATGTATCATCCGGTAGACAGCAACGCAGACAAGAGTAGTAACCATCAGTTGATCGACGACAAAGAAACCATGACACTGGTGCGTCGCAATGGTAAAATGGGCGTAGTAAATGATCAGGGAAACTGGGTGCTGCAGCCGGTATACGATACCATTGACCTGAGATGGAAAACCTACCTGGAGCTGCATCAGGGCGATAAAATCGGGTATGCAGACACACACGGCAAATTATTGCTGCCCCTGCAATTCCAGGAGGCCGGCATCCTCGATGAGGATCATTTTGATGTAAAAACAAATGGTAAATGGGGCGTGTTCAGCGTGCCAAAAAATAAACTGGTGATACCCGCCATATACGAAGCCTTCGATTACTGCGGTGGCTGCGGCGCCAAAGGCGGATATGTTTTTGCACAGCAAAACGGCCAATGGGGTGTGGTGGACTTCAACAATAAAGTACTGCTGCCTTTTGCATACGAACATGAACACGCCTTCATGCGCAGCGACAATTGGGTGCTGTGCTTTAAAAAGAAAGGCGCAGAAGTAGTACTCAATATGGGCACGAACAAAGAATACCTGGCCCCGGAGTACACCAATATGGAACTGATCGGCAACAGTTTGCTAAAGGCAAAGAAGAACGGGCACTATGGTTTGATCGGTGAAGATGGTACGATCGTGGCAGATTTTGTGTATGATGAAATAGAAAGCCAGGAAGGGGAACCGGACGCAGGGCCGTTTCTCACCATCACTAAAAATAAAAGAACCGGTGTGATCCGGGAAGATGGCAAAATTATCATCCCGCCGGCATATGACGGTAACATCACCTGTTATGCAGATTGTTTTATTGTACCGGTAAACGGGAGCTACAATTTGCTGGACACCACCGGCAAAAAGTTATTGCCTAAAGATTATACAGAAATCACCGCTATGGGCAGCACTTTCAGTGCGGAAACAGCCACACCGCTGTTTATACTGAAACAAAAAGCCCTGTATGGTTTCTACAATCCATTGAACAAAAAAACAGTGGCGCCCGCCTTTTTTGAAATAGATCGCACCGATTCGGAATCACCCCTGCATGGCTTGCTGGAAGTAAGTTATCAGGAGAAAAAAGGATTGTACGATGTAAGCGGGGAACAGGTATTACCCATGTTGTATCAGGACTATGCGGCGTTGTCCGACCACCTGATTTTAGTAAAACAGCAGGGCAATGCGGGACTGTACGACAGCAAAAATAAACGGATGCTCTTACCACCTGCCTTTAACAGTATAGACCTGTTAGAAAGCGATAGCACCCTGCTGCTGGTAACAAAGCATACGAATGAAAATTATTTACGAGGACTATACGATCATAAAGGCGCGGTGATATTGCCAGTGGTTTACAGCACTGTGCAGGAGCTCGGACAGCATCAGTACCTGCTGACAACTGATCAGGGCGGGAAACCGCAGTATAGCATCTTTAACAGTGATAGCCGGCAAAAGACGCCACTGAATTACGACTATGTAAGTGTGGGCGTACCATCAGATAAATTGATCGTTACCAAAGGAGACAATACCGGTATTGTGGACACCCGTGGACATATAGTCGTTCCCGTTAGCTACGAAAAAGTGACGTACTTAAAGAATAATATTATCCGGTTGGTAAACGATCAACGGATGTTCGGTTACGCAGATAGTACCGGTAAACTGATCGTCCCACTGGAATACGATGTAGAAGCATATGGAAGGGAAAGCACGGAGGATACCACTTACCTGCTGCTCGCCAAAAAAGACGAGCATGGCGACTACCGGCAGGGACTGGCTTCCGGCAGTGGAGCTATCCTGGTACCACCGATCTATGACAGGGTGCTGTCTGAAAGAAATGGCCATGGATTCCTGGTACAAAAAGGGCGGAAGTTTACCGTCCTGAACAATGCCGGGCAACCCATCAGTACGCTGGCATTCGATGATGTGGTGTTGGCGGAAAATCCGGGCTATGGCGCCAGCAGCGTAGTATATTCGTTCCCGTTGCTGTGCAGAAAAGGACAAGAATACCAGTATCTGGGAGAAGATGGACAACTATTGCCGTTAAAAATTACGGAAGTCACCACATTTTCACCTGCTGAAACTTACGGTATTCCTGCATTGTAGATAAACCTGCCCGAAAATATGATCACTACTGATTTATTTCGCCGGGGATTTGTTATTTTTAATCACAGAATAGTATATAGACGTTTTCATTGAGTTTGCACAAGGAATGTACCATCCTCCCGCAGTTGCCGTCGTATAAATGCAGGTAGTTCGTTACCCGGAAACCGCTGTGACCATATGCGTAAGTCCCTTTTATTGTTTGTCGTGTCGCTGACACTCGTTTTTTCGTTGTTGGTGGTATTGCTTTTTTCAGGGTTTCACGTGCATCGGCCAGGCGCCGCCGTCAGCGCTGTGCTGTTGGCGATCCTGCTGGTGGTTGCGGCAGCCATTGTAATATGGCGAAAAAATCAGCAGATTTATCTCGCGAAACAACTGGCAGAAGAACAAGCTAAAGCGCGCACCGACTTCCTGAATAATATGAGCCATGAAATGCGCACCCCGCTAACCTCCGTTGCCGGCTTTGCGGAACAACTCGGATATACATCGCTGAGTCCTGAACAAAAGAGAATGGTGTTGTCTATAGAAGCCGCTACCACTATGCTTGTACAGGTAGTGAACGATGTGTTCGATTTTTCAAAACTGGAAAACGACTATATCTCATTTACCCCACAGCCTTTTGTATTATACCAGGTATATAACGAAGTAGTAGACATCATGCGGATACAGGCGGTAAAGAAAAACCTCGAATTCCAGGTGAGCTTTGAAGGCGATAAAAACGGACAGGTGAAAGGGGATATTTTCCGCCTCAAACAAATCCTGATCAATCTTATCAGCAATGCCGTGAAGTACACAGATAAGGGCAGTATTACGGTAACGGCTACACTCAGTAACCAGGATGATGCAAAGTCGCTGTTCAGTTTCACCGTCACCGATACGGGTGAGGGGATCAGCGCAGAAGCCCAGCAACATTTGTTTGAACGCTTCTTCCAGGCAGGGAACTCACCGAGCGATACTAAAGGCACCGGCCTGGGACTGGCTATCACCAAACGGCTGGTCAATTTACAGGGCGGTGAAATTACGGTGAACAGCGAGCTGCATAAAGGCGCCAGCTTTACTTGTGAGATCCCTTATGAAAAAATTTCGGTGCCGCTGATGATGACCAACAGCCAGAAAGACATCCACGAGATGACTGGTTCGTTTATGGAAGGGCGTTATGTGCTCATTGCCGACGATCAGGAGATGAACCTGCTGCTGCTGAAATTAATACTGACCCGCTGGAAATGCCGCTTCGATATGGCCACCGATGGTATCGGTGCCATGGAACTTTTCAACCAGTATAACTACGACCTGGTATTGCTCGACCTGCATATGCCCGGTTTGACCGGTATAGAAGTGATGGAACAAATCCGCCGCGATAAAGATCCGGTAAAAGCCGCCGTACCTGGGCTGGCATTAACCGCCAATATCACCGCGGAAGATAAAGCGGCCTTCATACGCGTAGGCTTCAATGGCTGGCTGCTGAAGCCTTTCCGGGAAAAAGAGATTTATCAGGAGATTATGAAACACGTGCC
>NZ_DATCVJ010000867.1:0-7322 GCF_036566945.1 Chitinophaga sp.
CGATACCGTTATATCTACCGCTAAAGCGCTGGCCTACGCCGGCAACAATATTGACGGCGCCAAAGTAAAATACCGGGTAGAACGCCGGGTAAGGTATCCTTACCCATGGTTATTTTATAAGATAGCCGTCCCATACGGTTCTTCCCGTGAAATCATACACGGCGAAACCACTACAGATGCCAATGGCGCCTTCACCGTGAAGTTCCCTGCCATCACAGATAAGTCGGTGAATCCAGCCAACAAGCCCATTTTCACTTATGTAGTGCATGCCGATGTAACCGACCTGAATGGAGAAACCCGTAGCTCGGACCAATCCGTAAGCGTGGGTTACCAATCCATGGAAATCGCCGTAAATGCGCCCGATCGCATGGAACAGCAGGACCTGAAAGACATTAGAATTTTCTCCAAAAATCTGAATGGTGCGTACGAACCAGCTTCTTTATCGGTACAACTGAAGCCACTGCAACCGAACAAACGCCTGTTGCGCCCCCGCTACTGGGAAACGCCTGACCAGTTTGTAATGGATGAAGCCAGTTACGTACAGGCATTTCCGGTAGATATTTATAAAGACGAGGCTGATGAGAAGACATGGCCCCGCCAGGCAGCAATTGTCAACGAAACGCTTGCCAGCAGCCCGGATGGAAAGGTTACTTTCAACACCGCTAAATTAGCCCCCGGCTTTTATGAACTGGAGGTAAGTGCGAAAGACAAAAACAACGAACTGGTTATACAGAAAACGACTTTCGAGTTAATCGATGTAAAAGCTAAAAGCCTGTCTGCACCTGCCTATCTGTGGTCTTATCAGCCAGAAGCTGTCGTAGAACCCGGAAAGACAGCGGAGATTTTGCTCGGTACATCTGCCAAAGACCTACATATTATTCAATCAAAAATAACAGCTGCTACCAAAGAAGAACGCAGCAGCCTGGAATTGTCCGATATCAAAAAACTGGAATACCCGGTAACAGAAAACAGCAGGGGAGGTATACAGGTAGCTTATGTGTTTGTAAAAGATAACCGTGTATTCCATGAACAAATGGGTGTTTCCGTTCCATGGGATAATAAGGAACTACAAGTAAAACTCGGTACTCACCGTGATAAATTACTACCCGGTGAAAAGGAAAAATGGACCGCTCAAATCTCCGGCTACAAAAACGAAAAAGTGGCCGCAGAAATGCTGGCGTCTATGTATGACGCTTCCTTAGATGCCTTTGTACCGCATCACTGGAGTACACCATATATCTATCCAAATGCCAGTGGCATTACACCGTTTGATGGTCGCGAAAACTTCAAAATGGAGAATTCCGCGCTTCATTATGAGCAGGTCGCTCCCGATTATTTTGATGTCGACAAATCTTACGATGCATTGAATTTGTTTGACTGGATAATGGAAGATGGCGGAAGAGATAGGATGTATGAGCGTGCCCCAATGGCAGCGATGCTTAGCAAGAAAGGAGGAGGCTCGAGAGGTAGAGTAGCAGGAATAATGCTGAAAGACGCTGCAGGCTCCGGTGATTTAGCCGCACCAGCACCAGCGGCCGCCGCACTGACAGAATCAGTAGTAACCGTTGGCTACGGCACAGCGAAACAAAAGGACAAGGCAGGCAGCAACGAAGCCCCCGCCCCTTCCATCCGCAAAAACTTCCAGGAAACCGTCTTCTTCTTCCCTAACCTCCGTACCGACAAAGACGGTAACATCACTTTTGAATTCACCATGCCGGAAGCCCTTACCAAATGGAACTTCCAGGCATTAGCCCATACAAAAGACCTGGCCTTTGGCATGACCAGCGCCAGCATCGTTACGCAGAAAGTGTTGATGGTACAACCCAATGCGCCCCGCTTTGTACGCGAAGGCGATAAAATGGAATTCACCGCTAAAGTGAGTAACCTCTCCGATACCTTGTTAATAGGACAGGCCCACCTGGAACTGCTGGACGCCAATACCATGCAGCCGGTAGATGGATGGTTCCAGAACATTTTCCCGCTGCAACATTTCACGGCCAAAGCCGGACAAAGCACCGTGGTGAGCTTCCCGATACAGATTCCGCATGGTTTCCAGAGTGCGCTGATTTACCGGGTTACGGCGCAGGCGGCCAACTTCAGCGATGGAGAGGAAAATGCCTTGCCGGTATTAACCAACCGGATGCTGGTGACAGAAGCCCTGCCACTGCCCGTTCGTGGCGATGGTAAACACGATTTTACTTTCGAAAAACTGTTACATAGCGATAGTTCCAAAACACTGGTACAACATGCGGTAACGGTAGAATACACCAGCAATCCCGCCTGGTACGCCGTACAGGCATTGCCTTACCTGATGGAATATCCTTACGAATGTGCGGAACAGGTGTTTAACCGCTACTACGCTAATGCACTGGCTACACATATCACAGATGCTACGCCTGGCCTGAAAGCCATCTTCGAAAAATGGAAAATTTCAGATACCGCGGCGCTGCAAAGCAACCTGCAAAAAAATGAAGAGCTGAAAGCCGTATTGCTGCAACAAACGCCCTGGGTACTGGAAGCAAAGAATGAAGCGCAACAGAAAAAGAACATCGCACTGTTGTTTGATCTGCAACGGATGCAGGCAGAAAGAAAAACGGCGCTGGACCAACTGGCCGCCAAACAATTACCGAATGGCGCTTTCTCCTGGTTCTCCGGTATGTGGGAAGACCGCTTTATTACACAATACATAGTTGCAGGCATTGGTCATCTGCAACAGCTGGCACAGACAAAAGATCCGGTAGCCATCAGCATGGCCAATAAAGCGATCGACTACCTGGATAAAAAACTGGATAAAGATTATTACGATCTCATAAAAGCAAAAGCCAATCTGAAGCTGCAACAAATCAGCGCAGAACAAATCCACTATCTATACGCACGTAGCTTCTTTGACCGGCCGGTTCCAGCTGCCATGAAAAAATCATTTGATTTCTTCTTTGCACAGGAACAGCAATACTGGACCAAACAAAGCAGGTATAGCCAGGGTATGATGGCGTTGTCGCTCTTTAGAAAAGGAGATGCTGTAACGCCAAAGGCTATATTAAAATCGCTGAAGGAAACGGCGATGAACAGCAAAGAAATGGGCATGTACTGGAAGGATGTAACGGCTGGTTATAGCTGGCAGCAAGCGCCTATTGAAACACAGGCATTGCTGATAGAAGTCTTCCAGGTAGTAGGCAAAGATGCAGCAGCAGTAGCCGACCTGAAAACATGGTTGCTGAAAAACAAACAAACCAATAACTGGAATACCACCAAAGCTACGGCAGACGCCTGCTACGCGATGTTGTTACAAGGCGGCAACTGGCTGGCGGCTAGTCCGGAAGTAACCGTGCAATTAGGCAATACCACCGTGAAACCCGCTGCCACAGAAGCCGGCACCGGATATTTCAAGGAGAAAATAGAAGGTAAAGCCGTGAAAGCCGATATGGGTCATATCAGCGTAACCGTACAGGATAGTAAAGGACAACCTTCCTGGGGCGCTGTGTACTGGCAGTATTTCGAAGACCTCGATCAAATTACCGCCGCTAAAACGCCGCTGGTACTGGAAAAAGAATTGTTTATAGAAGCAAACAGCGATAAAGGACCTGTACTCACTAAAATCGCCGATGGCAACGAACTGAAGGTAGGAGATAAGGTGAAAGTGCGGATTGTATTGCGTGCCGACAGATCCATGGAGTACATTCACCTGAAAGACATGCGGGCAGCTTGTTTTGAGCCGACCAATGTCATCAGCGCCAGCAAGTGGCAGGGTGGACTCAGCTATTATGAAAGCACCAAAGATGCGTCTACTGATTTCTTCTTCAGCTATTTGCCAAAGGGCACCTACGTATTCGAATATACGCTGTTCGTTACCCATACGGGTAAGTTCTCCAATGGCGTGAGCACGGCACAGTGTATGTATGCGCCGGAGTTTTCGGCACATAGTGCGGGAATGAATGTGAAAGTGACAGAATAAAAAGAATTACGAATTACGAATTTGTGGATAGATAACATCGGATAACATCCGCGTTTACCAGCTCGCCACAAATCCGTAATTCGTAATTCGTAATTTATATTGCATTCTATGAGGAAAGCAGATTACCTTATTATAGGACAGGGAATTGCGGGGACCATGCTGAGCTGGTTCTTACTACAGGCAGGGAAGAAGGTAATCGTTATCGACGACGCGAAACCTAACAGCGCGTCCAGGGTGGCGGCAGGAATCATTAACCCGGTATCGGGGCGCCGCTTTGAGCCGGCCTGGATGTATGACACCATTTATCCGTTTGCAAAAGCTACTTACGAACAGTTGTCGGCTTTGCTGCAGGTGCCGGTTTTTACGGAGCGCCAGCTTTGGACGGTGTTCCCATCTGCGCAGATGCGGGAAGCGTTTTTAAATAAAACGACCGTTAATGACTATACGGAATTGCCGGTGGCGCTGAAGTATGAGGCATTCCTGGACCAGCCTTTTGGTGCAGCCATTGTGAAGGGAGCCACGGTAAACCTGCGTTCCCTGTTGCCGGCGTACCGGCAGTATTTGAAGTCGCAGGAGGCATTGCTGGAAATACATTTTGATATAGCTGCCCTTGAAATAGCGCCTACGGGTGTTATTTATGGAGATGTACAGGCTGGCAAGCTGATTTTTTGTGATGGAGTAGCCACTACGGCGCTTTCTTTTTTCAAGTCGGTCAAGTTTCTGCCCAATAAGGGAGAGGTGTTGCTGGTGAAAGTACCGGGGCTGGAAACAACCGATATTATAAAGAAAGGTATTACGCTGGTGCCACAGGAAAATGGGTTGTTCTGGGCGGGGTCTTCTTTTGTATGGGATTATGAAGATGACCATCCAACCGTCGCACAGCGGGAAGTACTGGAACAGCGTCTTGCGCAGCTTTTAAAGGTCCCTTATGAGGTGGTAGACCATTTATCTGCAGTAAGACCCTCCGGAAATGACCGGCGTCCGATTGCAGGTTTTCATCCTCATTACCCGGCTATCGGGGTGTTCAACGGGCTTGGTACGAAGGGATGTTCGTTAGCGCCTTTTATGGCGGCTCATTTCATGGATGTGCTTGTTACTAATGCGCCACTGATGCCGGAAATAGCCCTGCAACGATATTTTTAACATACGTTGGACATAAAATGCCCGATCCAAACCGTATCTTTGCCCCCCTTATGGGTATAAGTGAACAACTGGATAGTGGTCGCCATTTGAAGACAGCTTGTCCCGTATGTCAACCATAAAACTAACTAAATCAACTATTTACGCATGTATAGGACGCACACTTGCGGGGAATTACGAATGGAACAGGTGGGCCAGGAAGTAACTTTGGCCGGATGGATACAGACAGTAAGAAAGTTTGGCAGTATCAATTTTTTTGATCTGCGAGACCGTTATGGTATTACTCAATTGCTGTTCGGCGAAAGCCTGAATGCCAAACTGGATGCACAGCCCCTGGGCCGTGAATTTGTGATCCAGGTAAAAGGTACCGTAACCGAGCGTTCCAGTAAAAATAAAAACATCCCCACCGGTGATATCGAAATCACGGTGAGCGATTTTACCATCCTTAATGCGGCGAAAACACCACCGTTTACCATTCAGGATGATACAGATGGCGGCGATGAACTGCGTATGAAATACCGTTTCCTCGATCTCCGTCGTAATATAGTTAGACAGAACCTGGAACTGCGTTATAATATAGGACGTGTAGCACGTAACTATCTGCATTCCGCCGGTTTCATGGATATAGAAACACCTTTCCTGATTAACTCTACGCCGGAAGGTGCCCGCGATTTCGTAGTGCCCAGCCGTATGAACCCTAACCAGTTCTACGGACTGCCACAGTCGCCACAAACCTTCAAGCAATTGTTGATGGTGAGTGGATACGACCGGTACTTCCAGATCGTAAAATGCTTCAGAGATGAGGATCTGCGTGCGGATCGTCAGCCTGAGTTTACACAGATCGATTGTGAAATGAGCTTCGTGGAGCAGGAAGATATCCTGACCACCTTTGAGCATATGCTGAAGCACATCTTCAGAGAAATAAAAGGACTCGAGTTCCCGGATGCGTTCCCAAGAATGACCTTCGACGATGCCATGGAGTTCTATGGTAACGATAAACCCGATATCCGCTTTGAAATGAAGCTGGTAAACCTGAACGATACTGTAAAGGAGAAAGGCTTCAAAGTATTTGATGACGCAGAACTGGTAGTAGCCATTGCTGCAAAAGGCTGTGTGGACTACACCCGTAAACAACTGGATGAGCTGACAGACTGGGTAAAACGCCCGCAAATCGGCATGAGTGGCCTCGTATATGTGAGGTACAACGCTGATGGCACACTGAAGAGCTCTGTGGATAAGTTTTTTGACGAAGAGCAACTGAAGTTGTGGGCGCAAAAATGTCAGGCGCAACCCGGAGATCTTATCCTGGTGCTGGCTGGCAAGGAAGAGCGCACCAGGAAAGCTGCAAGCGAACTCCGCCTTGAAATGGGAGAACGCCTCGGTTTGCGCAACAAAAACGAGTTTAAACCGTTGTGGGTAATAGACTTTCCGTTATTTGAATACGCCGAAGAGGAAAACCGCTGGGTGGCCCGTCACCATCCGTTTACATCACCAAAACCAGAGCAGATAGCTCTGATGGATGATCCTTCACAATACGCTAAAATTAAGGCAAACGCCTACGATATAGTATTAAATGGCACAGAGATAGGTGGTGGCTCCATTCGTATTTTCCAGCGTGACTTGCAACAGAAAATGTTTGCAGCCCTGGGAATGACCAAAGAAGAGGCAGAACATAAATTTGGCTTCCTGTTAGGTGCATTTGAATACGGCGCTCCCCCACATGGAGGTATCGCTCTAGGATTTGACCGCTTGTGTTCGTTATTAGGTGGCAGTGAAAGTATCCGTGACTTTATCGCTTTCCCTAAGAATAACTCAGGTCGCGATGTAATGATGGACGCACCCGCTGCTATCAGTCAGGAACAGCTTAACGAATTGAAAATCAGTCTGGTGAAATAGTTTTTAAACCACTGGCTACTGGCAATTAGTCATAACTAAGTCACTAAAAGCTGGCAGCTGGTCGCTAACACCTGATGTGGTATAGTCTTTGCAAGTAGCAGGGCTTTGTAGTCAAAAATCCCCTTTGATATGGCAAATTGCCGCATCAAAGGGGATTAGCACTAATATAAGGGTACAATATTTTTAACAAACGATTAACGGGATAGATAAGAAAACGAAGAGACGTATTATTTAAATTTTTAAAGTAATATTGCGGTGTGATCATCGTTGATATGTGAGGAAGAAAGTGATGCTGAAAACACAGAGAAAACTATCACCTGATACAAAAAATACT
>NZ_DATCVJ010000868.1:0-2342 GCF_036566945.1 Chitinophaga sp.
TCCTATATTCTTGGTCAGCTCTATATCCTGCAACATCGGCCCGATTCAGCCCTGGAACAATTCCGCAACGTGATCGGTATGAAACCAGATCCCATGATGGATTTCCAGGCCAGGTTACAAATTGCTAAAACAAATGCTGAAACAACCGGTGATATCGCTAAAAGTATTGCCGGCCTGCACCACATGCTCAGAAAGCAACGGTTTTCCCGGTTCCGCGATGGGATCTACTATACCATGGGCACCCTCGTATATCCCAAAGATCCGGATGCCGCCATCGGCTACATGAAGCAATCACTAAAGGTACCCAGTGACAATCTCATGCAGCGTACCCTCACCTATAAAGGCATCGCTGATATTTACTACGACCAGCGTAATTATCCGGATGCGAAAAAATATTATGACAGCACCGCCGGCGTAATGACCAAAGATTATATGGATGCCGCTACGGTAAACGTCCGCAAAGAAGTATTGTCAGAAGTAGTCACTAAACTGGATCTCATTCACCGGGAAGACAGTCTGCAGAAAATTGCAGCCATGTCGCCCTCCGATCGTAACATACTCCTGTCGAAAATGGCTGCAGTAATCAAAACGGAAGCCACCGACAAAAAAATAAAAGAGGCGATGGCTGCTGCCAACCCACTCGATGCGAGTGCCATGGGGATGACAGGCGGCGGCGCCTACGGACCAAAAGAAGAGAAAGGCGACTGGTATTTTTATAACGCCAGCAGTAAATCTGCCGGTTATTCAGAATTCAAACGCAGATGGGGGAACCGCCAACCCGGCGATAACTGGCGTCGTAGCCAGAACGGGGTGGTGAATGCAGCTAACAGCAACGCCCCTATTGAAATAGAAGAAGGAACCAGCACTACCATCAAAGTGATGTCTCCTGATAGTGTGACTGCGGAATCGCTTGCTGCCGGTTTGCCGCTGTCGCCGGAAAAGCTGGCCGCGTCCGAAAAATTGGTAAAGGATGCATGGTTCGACCTGGGTAAGTTGTATCATGATAAACTGGAAAACTTTCCACTGGCTATAGAAACCTATGACTCGCTGCTAATCTTGTTTCCAGATCATCCGCGTAAACCAGAAGTACTGTATTCGCTTTATATATGGAATAGTAAAATGAATCATACGGCTGCTGCTAACCAGTATAAAGCCATGGTGCTTAACCAGTACGGCAATACGAACTTTGCCGACATTATCCGCTCCGGTGGACTCAATAATGATGCAGATGTAGCCAAAAAGAAACAAATCAGTGCCGCCTACGATTCCGCCTATACGGCCTTCCAGAATGGCAACTACGCCGAAGCTATGGCCATAAAGCAGCGGGCTGATACTGCGTTCGGCTTCAATTTTCTGAAACCCAGGTTCGATCTGCTGGAGGCAATGCTGATTGTTAAGACTGATACCCTCTTCGCCACAGATTCGTCGCAATTATCACGCAAAGCAGTACAGAACGTATTGACCAAATATGCGGCAGATGAGCCGATCCGCCTGCAGGCCCAGGCTCTCATGGATGCCCTGGAGCATCGCGGAGAACTCACCAACTACCTGGCTAAACTGGAAGTAAGGAAGAAAGATGCCAACGGACAGCTGCTGGACGAAAATATTACCATGCGCTACCCCTGGCAAAATCCACAGCCGGTACTGGCAGACAGGGTGAATACCGCAACAGCCAGGACAGATTCGTCCAAAATAGCCGCAGGAATGGTAACACCATTACCTGCACCTATTGTGCCTGTGGCCCCTCCAAAACCGGTAACACCTTATAAGGTCAATGCGGATAATCCGTTTTTCGTTGTACTGTCATTTGACCGCGTGTCAAAAGAACTCATGGATGAAGGGCTCAACCAGTTTACCCGCTATAATGCCACTAAACATGCGGCTGATAAAATTGAAGTAGGTAGCTTCGTGCTAACCCCCAATGATGTAATGCTCATTTTCAGGATATTCCCCAATGAGGACAAAGCACTGGAGTACTTCGACGAAATCAGGGATGCCGCAGCCGCTAGCATTATTCCCCGGATCCGGCCAACAGAATACAATTTTTTCGTTATTTCGAGGGATAACTTTATCCTGTTAAATAGCACCAAAGACCTGACCGGGTACCGTAAGTTTTTTACAGAAACTTATGTGACCCAGTAAGTATTTTTAGAAATTTAAATAGCTTTGTCGGTCAAACGCTTATAAACAGGCTTGTTTATTGCAGTTGAACTTTATTGAAAAAATTACATATATAGCCAACAGATAGTAATAAATTGCCATTCATTTAAAAGGATCCGGCAACTTGGCCATAAAACAAATTATATAAGCGCATGAAAAAATCGGTGAAAATATTGTGGCGG
>NZ_DATCVJ010000869.1:0-13887 GCF_036566945.1 Chitinophaga sp.
CAGCAATTCTATACTTACCTGGTATTGGGACTGAGTCTTTTCACTACTGCTTCTGTATTATATCCGGTAGGGAAAATGGTGCAGGTGGCCACACCTTATTCGCTGGAAACCTGTATCATCATCATCGGGGTGATTATTGCCCTGTATACAGCCGCCGGAGGATTGTGGGCGGTGCTGGTAACAGATGTGGTGCAGTTTGTGATCCTTACCGCTTCTGTATTGATTGTGATCCCCATTGCTTTTGAACACATCGGAGGGCCTGCCAATCTTGTTGCCAAAGCCCCCCCGGATTTCTTCAAACTGTTTAATGATGAATATACGATTCCGTTTATGCTGGCTTTCGTTGTTTATCAAACCATGTATATAGGCGGTAACTGGAGTTATGTACAACGATATACCAGTGTTAGAAATGAAAAAAGCGCGGAGAAAGTAGCGTGGCTTTTTACCGTCCTGTATCTTGTCAGCCCTGTTATCTGGATGATTCCTCCCATGATTTACCGGATCATGAATCCTGATCTGGCCGGTCTTGGCGCAGAAGGTGCTTATATGATGGTATGCCAGAAAGTATTGCCTGCCGGGTTGATTGGGCTGGTGCTGGCAGGAATGATTTCGGCTACGTCCAGCAAGGCGAATACCACTATTAATCTGGCGGCTACTGTTTTTGCCACTGATATTTATAAGAAACTGATCCGGATAGGTGCCAGTGAAAAAGAACAGATTTTGGTAGCCAGAATTTTTACAGTGCTATTTGGTATTTGTACAGTGATCATCGCTTTGCTGATACCAAGAATAGGAGGCATCGTGGGTTTTGTACTGAGTATAGCCTCCTTTGCGGGCGGCGCTTTGTGTGCACCCATTATCTGGAGTTTATTTTCACGGCGGCAAACAGCCTTCTCTGTTGTAACCGTCACTATTACCATGCTGTTTGTAAACCTGTTCCTGAAACTGGCCATGCCGGCCATGTTTGATTTCAGATTAAATAAAACCTGGGAAACGATCGTTGGACAAATTACGCCGCTGTTGTTATTGTACAGTTTTGAAATGTATTACAAGCTACGTGGATGTATCAGTGTATCCGATTTTTTACGTGAACAGCCGATGGAACCAACCATCGATGTTTTACAACACCAGGCTGCCACAGCGCAGAATAAATTCGGTGTCCGGGTCATCGCTATTGCGATGGCACTGGTGGGACTGGGCGTATTCGTGCTCGGCACCATTGCCACAAAGGCATCTGACATTGTGATGGTAGTAGGCAGTTGCATTGTAGCAGGCGCTATATGGATTGGATGGGCCACTACCAGAACTAATAAAAATACAGCACCACAACTGACACAAAATAAAGTTCCCGCAAAACAAGATGTAGTATGAGAAAATTTTATGTACTGATAGCATTGTTATTTTACCATTTACCGTGGGGGATGGCACAAGACCAAAGCCGGAAGCAGGAAGTATTACAGCTGATCAGTCAACGTCCTGCAAATGTCTGGCTCGAGGCATACCCTTCAGGTAACGGCTCCCTGGGTGCCATGGTTTTTGGTGGTACCGATATTGACCGTATTCAGTTTAATGAAAGCTCACTATGTACAGGCACTACAGATTCTGTAGGATACTATCAGCCATTCGGAAATATTTATCTCCGCTGGGGGCATCATGATACCAGTAATTATCGGCGAAGACTGTTACTCAATAAGGGTGTACAGGAAGTTAGTTACGATTATGCAGGCACAAATTATAGCAGACAGTATTTTGTAAGTTATCCGGATCAGGCATTTATTATGCATGCCATGGCGAGTCGCCGGGGAAAAATAAGTGTAGAAATAATGCTGCGGGATGTGAGGTCTTCGGAAATACAGGTAAGCGGCACGCGGATTACTTTTGCCGGCGGCTTAAGAAATGGAATGAAGTACGAAGCCATGGTGCAGGTAATGCACACGGGGGGCCAACTGCAGCGCACTGATTCTTCATTGATTATTCAACAGGCAGATGAACTAACCTTGCAATTGGTAGCCGGCACTAGTTTCAAACCTTTCTCTGATTATCATTACCTGGGCGATGCGCCTCACGCAAGGCTTTCTGCGCAGTTGGATAAATTACAGAAAAATTCATTTAAAGAAATTCAAACGGCACACTACCGGGATTTTTCTTCACTCTTTAACCGGGTAGCATTGTACCTGGGTGGCGGATCTTCCAATCCGGTAGCGGAGCGGCTTTTGGCTTATAGAAAGGGCGTGGCAGATCCTGCGTTGGAAGCCCTGTTGTTCCAGTATGGCCGCTATCTCCTGATCAGCTCCTCCCGCAAAGGCGGATTGCCGGCCAATCTGCAGGGGATCTGGAACGATGAGTTGAAACCTGCATGGTATTCTCAATATACCACCAACATCAACATTCAAATGAATTACTGGCTGGCGGAACCTACCAATTTGTCCGAATGCCATTTCCCATATTTCGACTGGGTGGATAACCTGGCGGTAGTAAACAAACATAGCAACGATAGTGCATTAAAAGTACCAGTAGGCTGGGTAGCCTATAGTACGAATAATATTATGGGTGGCCCAAGTAAATGGCGAATGCATCGCCCGGGCAGCGCATGGCTGGTACAACATTTCTGGGAACATTATGCTTTTACGGGCGATACTGTTTTTTTGCGGCAGAGGGCTTATCCGTTGCTGAAAGAACTTGTGCAATATTGGGAAAGCCATCTGGTTAAAAGTGAAGATGGTCATTTAATTACCCCTGATGGCTGGTCACCGGAACATGGTCCGGGTAAAAACGAAGGCGATAAACGCCCTTATCCGGGCGCCAGTTATGATCAGCAGATAGTGTATGATCTGTTTAGCAATTACCTCGCAGCTGCTGCCATTCTTAAAACAGATGAGGTGATGCAACAACAGGTGACTATGCTCCGGGGGAAATTATTAGGTCCGCAGATAGGCCGGTGGGGACAACTGCAGGAGTGGATGAAAGATGTGGATGATTCTACGGATCATCATCGTCACAGCTCCCATCTTTTTGCGGTATATCCGGGACATTGGATCACGCCAAAGGAAACACCTGCATGGGCTCGGGCAGCCCAACGGTCATTGTTGGCGCGGGGCATGGAAAGTACAGGATGGAGTACGGCCTGGCGTATCAATATTTGGGCAAGACTAAGACAGGGGAACTCTGCACATGAACAAATGAAACGGCTCATCCGACCTGCTGTTTCGGCTGGATCGGGAGAAAAAAGCGGATTATACCCCAATCTTTTTGATGCACATCCACCTTTCCAGATCGATGGCAATTTTGGTTACACGGCTGGCGTAGCAGAGATGCTGTTGCAGAGTCATGAAGGAGAAATTAATTTGCTACCAGCGTTGCCGGATGCATGGCCGGAAGGATATGTGAAAGGGCTGAAAGCCAGAGGGAATGTAACGGTTGACATTTATTGGAGCGACCACCGGTTGGAAAAGGTGGTGCTCAATGCCTCCCATACCGGTACTTACAATGTGCGGTATGGTCGTATCATCCGGGAGTTTTTGTTAGAAGGAGGAATACCTCAGGTGATCAACCTTTAAATTATATTTTAAATCAGTTAGTAGGATGCGATTAAAAATAGGGATGATTCCAGACACCAGTGGTGCATTAATGAATCCCGCCACACGGTTGCCGGATGCCATGAAAATCGTTTATTGAAATCATTTGAAAAAAATGCAATTGAAAAAAGTGAGTAAAATATTTGTTGCTATATGGCTTCTTTGGATGGTGCTATCACTGTCTGCGATAGCTCAATCCAATGCCTTACAAAGGGTACTTGTTAACCAGGCAGGATATAACACGAGAGAATCCAAACGCCTCGTGGCCTGGGGGATACCAGATGGCACACCATTCACCATTGAAGGGGCAACAACAGGCCGTGTTTTATACAAAGGTACAATAGCTCGTTATAGCGGCGATTTTACAGCATTCAATCCTGCCTATCCTGGTAAGGAAGAATATGTAGCAAAAGTAAAGGGATTGAAATCTTCCGTGCCTTTCCAGGTAAGTCCGTTTTTCCAGGAACTGCTTTCTTCAAAACTGGCCTATGAATTTTTTATAGATGTACGTGGGTCTACCGATCCTGAACATGCGAATGAAGCAAAAGTTTACGGTGGCGGCCCTTCCCGCGACGGGGGAGCCTTTACCCTCGAAGCTCCCTTTGAATTATTATTCTATGCATCCAACCCCGCACTTTTTGATAACTGGCGAAAAGAAATGGGGAAAGATTCCGTTCCGGATTTGATAGCGCTTATTTTATGGCATGCAGAATTTGCTTACTACCACCTGAAGTATAACGGCCCGGTGGGCACCAGGCACGGTTGGCTGGGGTATGCAGGCACTCCCAAAATGACTTATGATTACTGGAATACCCTTGATCAGCTGGCAGCAGTATGTGCAGCTTATCATACTTTTCTGAAACCGTATCTCTCCGAAGAAAAGTACCAGCTTTATCGGCATGCCTGTCTTGAAAACTGGAAAGCTTATGATCGTGATAAAGAAGTGCGTTACTGGACTTACAGTACCAAGTGGGTAGATCCCGGTTATCAGGAATTCAACGAGATGGGTAATGCATTTGGCCAATCTGTATTTCGCAATCTGTTCATGTATCTGTGTGAACAACAGGAGAAAGATGGCAACCCTGAACAGTTTCTGCATTGGGCAGAGGAAAGTGCGGAAGATATTATCCGCAACTGGAATTTTAATAATCCAAGGCATATGTGGTGGATCAGGAATGCAGAACACATTACTCCCCAGGCGCTGGCATTCTTTGAGCTGGTGGCGCCCGAAAAAGCGCCGGCAGGTACACGTGGCAAGCTACAGGCCTGGTTGGATTTTATTCTCTCCAACTGCCGTAATCCCTGGGAGTATCGGGTGCATAGCGATACAGAATGGGCGCATCCCAAAACGAAAGAACTGGGTGGCGCGCCGGCGCTCGGTGGAAGTATTTTCGCTGCTGCCTATGTCCTTAACAAACCCGCTGCCAGGGAACAGGCATGGTCGCAAATCAATTTCGTATTCGGCCTTAATCCGTTGGGAGCACATTTCAGTAACAAGAGCCCGGAAAGAATGGGTATAGATGGATATTGGAAAGGCGTGGAATACGGCTGGCCGCAGGCGCACCCCAATGGATTTGGTAAACTGGGGCTTGTGAGAGGCACACTGGACGGTTCTCCGCTGGATGCAGATTTTCCACGCCTGCCGAATCAGGTTAACAGCATAAAATCAACTGATACTTTAACAGATAAAATTGGATCACATCCTTATGCTACGGAAGGCTGGGCTGTTTCCAACCGTGGATGGATGGCCACCCTCACTTTTGCATCCCTGCATGCGACTAACATACAATTTGTGGACGCCGCCGGCCGGCCGGTGAAAAAAGTAAAGAAAGGTGCGACGATTTTTATTGAACTAAAAGCACCACTCGATATTCATCCGGATATACGCGATGATGGATGGGTGGAATTAAAAGCAGGTGAAGATACGATGCAGAGGATAGTGGTGAAAGAAACAGGACCGGCTACAGGTGTGTTTCGCACAGCGAGCCCCTTACCATACGCAGAAAATTATATAGCAGGATATGGATATTGGGGTTTTAGAAAAACAGCGGTATTAAAAATGCAGTAAAGCAACCAAGGAACAATTAGAAAGCACGCGCATAGTCCATTTCATACGATAGTATTTTATTGATTGGCAGTAATAACTGGCATGCAGGCGTAGCCTTGTCCTTACTTTTTAATGATAGCTCTTCTCTGAAAAATATTTATACAACATTCGTTGTCTGGAAACCATGAGGAACAGTTACTTATTCATTCTTAACAATTTTAAAAAAATGTTATGCAACATGGTTTACTAGCCGCCTATTGGCAGCGTACCACAAAGGGGTTATCTATACTTTTACTGCTCTTTTTTTTTATCAGCGGGGCCTTGTCCAGTCAGGCACAAACGGCAACTGTTACCATTTCCGGTAAAGTAGTGGCAGAAGACGGCAGTACTTTACCTGGCGTCACCGTTCAGCCTAAGAATGGCCCCGGCGCTACCATTACCAATGCCCGCGGAAACTTCAGCATCAAAGGTATTTCGGTGGGGACGGTGTTGCTCTTTACCTCTCAGGGATTTGAGCCCTTGCAGCTGAAAGTAGATCAGCGCACCGTGTATCAGGTAACGCTTAAAACAGATACAAAACAATTGGGAGAAGTGAGGGTAGTGGGCTACGGTACGCAACGTAAAGCGGCTACTACAGGTTCTATTGCCTCTATCAAAGCGGCAGATATCACGCAAACGCCCATCTCGAATGTCGCGCAGGGGCTTGCTGCCCGCGTACCCGGTGTGCAAATCACACAAAATAATGCGGCGCCCGGAGGTAATATCAGCGTGCGTATCCGGGGAACAAATTCTATCAACGGGTCTTCTGAACCTCTTTTTATTATCGATGGCATTCAGATAGCAAATGGTGGTAGTCTTACAGATGTAAGCCCTTTGTCGACCATTAATCCGGCCGACATAGAATCTGTAGATATCCTGAAAGATGCCTCTGCTACCGCCATTTATGGTGCCAGGGCGGCTAACGGCGTTGTTCTCATTACTACTAAACGGGGGAAAGCCGGCGTTACAAAAGTGCAGCTGGATGCATTTTATGGTATCCAACAAGTAACAAAAACACTCAAAATGCTGGATGCAGCAGGTTTCGCCAGGCTGGAGAACGATGTATATCATAGTAATATTTATCCGAACCCGGATAGTTTGGGTAAAGGCACGGATTGGCAGGATGTAGTGCTTCGTCAGGCGCCTATTCAAAGTTACCAGCTGGCAGTAAGCGGAGGCGCCGAGAAAACTGTTTTCTCCCTTTCCGCTAACTATTTCAAACAGGAAGGAATTATAATCAATTCTGATTTGAGTCGTGTTTCACTACGGGCTACCCTCGATCACAACATAAGTAAGGCGGTTAAAACCGGCGTTAGTATACTCACCAGCTATACCGACAATAACGCGATTGCCGCCAATACCAATCCTACAGACGGTACCACTGTGACCAGTGGCATTTTGGGCGCAGCGCTCAGTGCACCACCGACACTGGTACCTTACAGAGAAGATGGAAGCACTTATCCTATCAGCGACCAGTTTAATAGCCGCTACCGGGAAGTTCCCAGTCCGGTTGGAATGGCAGCAAAACTTAACCGTCGCAATATCCGCCGCTCGCTGATCAATGTATATGTGGAAGCTAAGTTGCTGAAAGATCTTACTTATAAATCCAATTTTAATGTGGATCTGTCTTCTCAGCTCAATGATTCTTATTCACCACTTTCTATTTTGGGAAAGCCGGAGATAAATCCTAATTCAGGGAGCGCCGGTAAGACCAATATTAACACCTTTAATTGGTTGCACGAAAGTATTCTCACCTATAACAAGGATTTCGGTGTTCACAACGTCAAATTCACGGGTGTATGGGCTACGCAGGCCAACAACTATAACGATAATAGTATTACAGCAAATGGTTTCCCTAATGATGCTACTACCAATGAGGCTATTCAGTTATCGTTGAACCGCACTGTGAGCAGTAACCGGACGAAAGAGGCGCTTAATTCTTATATGGGCCGTGTTAACTATGGCCTGGCGAATAAATACTTCCTCGATCTTACCGCCCGGTACGATGGTGCTTCAAAGTTTGGCGCCAATAATAAATGGGGTTTCTTTCCCGCAATAGGGATGGCCTGGCGGATAATAGAAGAACCGTTTTTGAAAAATAACAAATGGATCAGCGATCTTAAACTACGGGCCACCTATGGCGCTACCGGAAATGCCGCTGCCATCGGACCTTATCAGTCACTCGCATTGGAAGGTCCCGGGAGTAATTATCAGTTCAATCATTTGTATGCTATTGGTATTAGCCCAACGGGTATTCCCAATAAGGATCTGCGCTGGGAAAAATCTACGCAGGCCATGGTGGGTTTGGACTTCGGTGTTTTGCAGGACCGGATCAACTTTGTGGTAGAAGCCTACGACAAAGAAACCCGTGACCTCCTTTTTGTGCGGAATTTACCGCTTTCTTCAGGTTATGTTTCCATCACCGGCAATTTCGCCAGCATCCGCAATAAAGGACTCGAAATATCGGCAGATGCGAAAATATTAACCGGTAAGCTGAAATGGAATGCGAATGCCAACATCTCTTTTAACCGCAACAAACTTTTAAGTCTGCAGGGAAATACCAGCGAGTATGTATTGAACCCATTCAGTGTGTTGAGAGTAGGAGAGCCACTCGGCATATTTAAAACCTATGTTTTCGATGGTATTTATCAAACCGGTGAAACTATCTTGCCAGGCAGTGGTAGCCGCACCGGAGGAGTAAAAGTAAAGGATCTGAATAATGATAAGCAGATTACCGGCGACGATCAGCGTATTACCGGTCAGGCCAATCCAAAGTATACTGTCGGTTTTTCTTCCAACCTGCGGTACGGTGCATGGGATCTTAGTTTCTTCCTGGCTGCGGTGCAGGGTAATCAGATTTTTAATCTCAGTCGTTACTCCTTCGAAAATGCACCGGGAGGCAAAAATGTATTGGCAGGAATGGCTAACCGCTGGTCGCCTGATAATCCTAATAATGAATATCCCAGCGGTTTTCAGGGAGGCCGCACACCAGTTTCTGATCGCTTTATAGAAGATGGTTCCTATGTGCGGCTAAAGAATATTAGCCTGGGTTATAAACTGCCAAAGATAAAGGGTATTACAAACGGAAGAGTATACATCAGTGCTAATAATCTCTTTACCATTACCCGTTATAGCGGATACGACCCGGAAGTCAATTCGTTTGGTGGGTCCAATACCGTCATTGGAGTAGATAATATTGTTTATCCTGCTGCGAAGTCGCTGATAATAGGATTGCAGTTAGGATTGTAATTTTTTTTCTAGTACGCGAAAATAAAATTTGTCAGACATGAGATACTTTGCCAAAATTATATTGGGGGTGGGTGTTGCTCACCTGTTGTTAATGCATACGGCATGCAACAAGCTAACCGAAGCGCCTTATTCCTCCATCTTTACCGATGGATTCTATAAAACTGCTGCTGATGCAGAAGGGGCCATCACCGCCGCGTATGGCCCTTTGGCTGGTCTTTATAATACTGCCGGCACCTGCGCAGGTGATCTCAGTTCGGATCAGATTTATCCCCGTCCGGTAGTTGGGCGCGATACTTATACCCTATTCAGTTACGATCCTAATTATACCACGCAGAAGAGTTTTGCACGTGTATTTGAATCACCGCAGAACATATGGCAGGCGTGTTATGCAGGAATAGAAAATGCTAACTGGGTAATTTATAAAGTGCCGACTACGGCCATGGATCCTGTACGCAGAGATATTATTTTGGGAGAAGCTTTTTTTCTGCGCGCCTTTTATCATTGGACACTTGCCAAAAACTTTCGTGATGTAGTGATCAAGGTATCGCCGAGTATAAATATTGATTCAGCGATTGTGCCTAAAAGTCCGGAAGCAGATGTGTACAAGCAGGTGTTTGCCGATCTGGATCAGGCAGTACTCAAATTACCGACCTATACATCTGCTATCCAGAAAGGCCGTCCATCCAAAGAAGTAGCCATGGCGCTTTATGCTAAAGCCGCTTTATACATCGGCAAATGGGATATTGCACTCGAAAAAGCGCAAGCCGTCATTGCGTCCGGTAAATATACTTTAATGCCTGATGTAACCGATGTATACAATGTTTCAAAAGAAGACGCAGCGCGGCAGGAAAATATGTGGGCATTGGAATGCGAGAGCGCGGTGCCAGGTTTCGGCGCGCAGCTGAACAGTTTGTACGGCCCAAAGAATAGCGATGCCCCTGCCTATGGAGCAGCTACCTACGGCTCTCTGTTTGTTTACCAGTCCTTTTTTGATTCTTTTAATCCGGCTGATAAAAGAAGAAAGTTGCTTGATACCAATTATATTAATAAGCTCGGACAGGTAGTGCAACAGAAGGATATTACGCCTGTCACAAAGAAAGGAGTATTGCTGAAAAAATATATGGATCCGGTATCGCCGGGTAACGCTTCAAATGTACCCATCTTCCGGTTGCCGGATATGTACCTGATTGCTGCCGAAGCTGCGGCCAGAATCAGTGGTGCCACGGCTCAGGCTTATGGTTTTATTAAAGTAGTGAGAGATCGTGCCGGGCTGCCGGACCTCAGTTCCGGCCTGGCCCAGCAGCCATTTATTGATTCCGTACTGCGCGAGCGGAGCTGGGAATTTTTTGGAGAAGGAGACCGCTGGTATGATCTTACCCGTACCAATACATTTATGCAGGTAATTCCCAATGCAGTAAATGATGTTTATCCAGTACGTCAACCGCAACCCCGCAACCGGTATTTTCCTATTCCACTCGATGAGGTCAACGCCAATAACAAACTAGAACAAAATCCCGATTGGAAGTAAGTGTATGCAGAAAAGATATTTGAATATTCAGGCCAGGATACTCACACCATTTGACATGCGGATAGGATAAATAGTGGGACTGAATCCAAATTTTTGGAGGTAGGCTGTTTCCAGTTTTTCAATAAATTGAAGGGCGACCGGCTTTTTAACAAAGCTGAGAACACTACCTCCAAAACCCTCTCCAATCATTTTGGCGCCGAGGCTCCCGGTTTGTTGCTGTGTCCAGTCTACCACAAAATCGAGTTCAGGGCAGCTCACCTGGTATGCCTCGCGCAGGGCATGATGGGTAGCATACATCCCTGCACCAAAACGGGTGATTTGTTTTTTATCCAGCAAGGTGACCGACTTATCTGCTCTCGCAATTTCTTCCAGGATATACTGGCTTCTCCTGAAAATAACGGGTCGCATCAGCGCCTTCGTTGCCAGCAGCATACTGTTATTCACTTCACGGAAAGAGCGCACAAAGGGATATTTTTCTGCAATACACTCCAGTGCTTCCCTGCCTTCCCTTATACGGGTATGCGATTGTGCGTGTTCTGGTCCATATTGAACGCCGGTATCGCAAAGGATCATTGCATACTTTTCGCAAGGAAATGGTAAGTATTCGAATTCCATGGACTGACTGTCCAGCTTAATGAAGCCCCCCCTCTTTCCGAGCATGGCGGCATATTTATTCATGATGGGAGTCTGCATTTCTGACTGGGTATAATTGACGGTATGTGCGAGGCGAATCAGTTCCGATTTCGTCAATCCCAAATCATATAGGTTGTTAATCGCAAAGAATAAACCACATTGCAGGGCGCTGCCAGACGAAAGACCCGCTCTTAGCGGGATATTACCACCAAATACCATACGGAAAGGGCGGACCCTGAAATTCGCTTTTTGAAATGCTTCTATAACGCCGGTGATCCAGTGGCAACAGCCATTGGAGATGCTGTGCAGATCTTCAAAAGGCAAGTCAACCCGCTCACCGGACATCAATGATTGAATATGGCAATGATCGTCGGGGCTTTCTGATAAACAGAAATATATTTCTTTATCGATGGAAGCAGAGAGGAGGATTCCGTCATGATAATCGGTATGGTCGCCACATACGGTGACAGTGCCCGGCGCCCTGACAGTGATAGCGGGAGGTTCCGCAAACAGTCGTTTAAAAGTATTGACCACCGTTGATTCATTGCACAAACTTACTTCAGAGATAGGCGTGCGATTTTTTATATTTCTCGGAATTTCTTTTCGTGTGGAATCACGTATGATCAGTTCTACCTGGACAAAATGTTGCTGTATGACTGGTGTTTCCCGGGAAAGGATATCTTTTATCAATGTGGCCACGGCCAGCTCTCCTACCTTAGTAGGGTTTTGCTCCACCGTTGTAAGAGACGGTACCACATACTTAGACATGGTTTCGTTTCCGAATCCGGCAATCGCAATTTCATCTGGTACGATGATCTTCCTGAATTCAAGCTGCTTCAGTATTTCAATCGCGCCCCGATCATGAACGGTGAAGATAGCATCCGGTCTTTTTTCTGCGGCGAGCATATTATCCAGGATGGTCAGCGTGGTTTTGCGATCGAAATTTCCGTAGTATATCTTGTCCGATGTGATGTTTACACCCGCACTTGCGGCGCCTGCCTGGCAGCCTTCAATACGCAGATTGCTCATTTTAAGATGCGCCGGGCCGCCGATTATAGCGATTTCCCGGCAGCCTACCTGTGCCAGGTGCTGCCCAATGGCAAAGCCGCCGGCAAAATGATCATTTTCCACCCGATGTATATCAAAACTGCTTTGCGACCGGTCGATCAGTATAACCGGAATGCCTTTGTTGATCACTTTTTCAATGTGATCAAATGTTTGGGTTTCTTTGGAGTGTACCATCAGCACGCCATCTACCTGCAAACGCAGGAGCGATTGCAGCACTTCTGTTTCTATATTGAACAAATCTTTAGACTGGCATATCACCATGTGAAAATCATATTGAATGGCAATCTGCTGCATGCTGCTGATAAGACTTGCATAGTATGGCCTCTCAATATCAGGAACAATGACACCAATAATATTGGATTGTTGTTTTTTAAGTCCCTGCGCTATAAGATTAGTTTGGTATCCTGCCTCGGCTGCAAGCGCAAGCACCTTATCGCGTGTCACGGAACTCGTTTGATGATGGCCCTGCAACGCCCGTGAAACAGTGGATTTGGAAATACCCAGTTGGCGAGCCAGATCTAAAATTGTTAAATGCTTTTTTTTCATAACGGCAATGACATTAATGGAGCTTCAGTTAATAATGATATCAACAGAAGTTTCATAGGGATATAGAAGTATGGTATAGGGATAAATTCAGTTACTATCTTGTTTGCTGCGTAAAAAGGCCACTAGCCCATAAAGTTAGGAACTCGACGGGGCGTCATCTTTTTCTGATAAAGACTTTCTTTTGTATGAATCCGACCGTTTTTGTGAAACTTTCGACTGTAAATCGATTGCAGGTTTTTCAGGCAGCAGGGTTGCTGCTGCTGGCATTAGTGCCGATTTTTTTTCCTGTAGGTGCCGGGAGTCAGCTGGGTTATTTTTTTGAATACCCTGGAAAAATGAGAGAGGTTATCAAACCCTGTCTGCGATGCTATTTCCGCGTAGGGTAAATTGGTAGTAGCGATAAGATACTGCGCTCTTTCAATACGCTTTGTCTGTATGTAAGTCAGTGGTCTTTCTCCGGTATGTTGGAGAAATTGTCGGGAAAAATAGTCAACATGCTGATTGGCTCTTTGCGCAAGAAATGCAATCGTGAGTGGCGCATGTAAATTCATTTGGATATAAGAAATAGTATCTACTACTTTTTGAGGTATAGGCTCCGCATTTTTATCCGGATCCTCCGGATCTGTCATGAATCGTGATAACAATTGCAGCAAGATACCCTGCGTTTCGTAATACACCGAAGATGTTTGGTGACTATTCAACTCCAGGTACTCCCGATAGTAGCAATTCTTCTCGTACACCCTGGGATTGTCTGAACGATTGATCCCTCTGCCAGGATTGAGTATCAGGATCTTCTTAAAAAGCAGTATATCTGCGTCCGAAGCTGGAACCTTCATCAGGGTGCGGTTATGCGCGAATAGAGAGCTTCCGTCTGGCGATTCCTCGAATAACTGAATGAAATATTGGCTTAGGTATTCAGGGCAATACAGGTTGCACGGTGTAAAGGAGGGTACAATATAAATGTAGCCTGGCTCAAGGGGCAACCGCGTTTGCTCATTGGATAAAAGCCCATCCCCTTCATCAATATAATACAGGCGATAATAGGGGCTGACGATATTTTTATAATTCCATCGTCGGTTAAGTTGAATGTAGTCGACATTCAACAGCGAAAATACATGTCTCCGTGATCTAAAGTCCATAATTAATTTAAAGGTAACGAATCTAATATGCCCAAAAAAAAGGCTTGACAATGCAAGCCTTTT
>NZ_DATCVJ010000870.1:0-7809 GCF_036566945.1 Chitinophaga sp.
AACGAATGGCGGTTCGTGCTGCAATAAAATAGTGGATTAGAATATTTCCACCATACAACATTATTCGAGTGTAATATTCATTGATAAAGGCGCTTTTCTGAAAGGGATAAATTTTGCTTTGCCAATAATATTATTGCGGTGAACGGGAGGGATAGAGCGGCTATCCATGCTTTGGTCGCGGTTATCACTTAACAGGAAGTAAGTGCTGTCCGGCATAAATTGTGTTTTTTGGTCGGCCAGATCAGGGGTCATACTATGCTTCAATTTAATAAATTGATGTTTACGTCCGTTCGGCATTACTTCTACCCATAATTGTTGTTCCTGTCCATCAATGATGGTGTCTTTGATAAAAGTTGTCTTTACCTGTTGCATATTGATGACAGGAATATTATCCCGGAAAGCAATAGCATCTTTTGGTAGTGCGGCTATGCGGCCCAGCATAATAAAACCGGATGAACGATACATTACCAGGTCGCCGTAGGCGGGAGCCTGATGGACGAAAGCCTGTCTATCTACCATTGCTGTTTCGCCATAGCGAATGGTGGGTTTTGCGGAGCGATCCACCGCATCGTAAGGTACCAGCCCTAATGTATTCTCAAAATCCATATATACCATAGCCCGCAGCATTAGTATCGCCACAAACGCGTAATAAAACCAGTTGTTATAAACTTTCCGGCCATATGACTGCAACTTTTTAGCAGTTATCATGGCATTTATTAAAGTATAACACCAAACAACAGTAGCCAAAGCATACATTAATAACCAGCCATAAAAAGAGGCACACCATCTTGTGTAGCCGAACACAATAAATGGTAACCACGTTCCCGCATACAATAATATGCCATGGAGATGCCGGCCGTTATAAATCTGGCCAAGGCCAGGGGTAAAAATGGACAATAACGCGGCCACGAAGGGTTTACGGGGACGAGCTATCAATTCGTTGTCGTTAAACAGGTGCATAGAGATAAGGTATAAGGCAAAGCAAGGTACGTATGTAAACTAATATTGTTTAAGGATCGGTTCAATTAAATCGGGACGCGGTGCGTCCCGATTTGAAAATGTCTGATATCTCATACAAAAAGCCAGATTTTGTATGAAATATCAGACAAAACATCTCTCAAAAAAAATCTCACTGCGCCTGTTTTAGCAACCAATTTCCACATCTCACTGATCTGCTGTTACTTAGTCCCATGCGCATTTTCACCACTTGTAAACGATCTGTTAATTGATTTTTTAAACTAATAATTTTAGCTTTATTTTGCTAATAATATTAGTATTTATTAAAACGATAGTTATATGGAAGCATTGAAAATGAGTGAGTTGAATATAACCCTGCCCTTCTTTAATACCAGCATCCCCGCAGGGTTCCCCACCCCCGCTCTCGATTACCAGGAAGAAGAAATTGATCTTTCCAGGATCCTGCAGCCCAACCCCGCTACCTCCTTTATCATCAGGGTGAAAGGTGATAGCATGACAGAAGCCAATATCCCCGATGGTTGTATGGCTATTGTGGACCGCTCCATCCGCCCTTCTACCGGCGATATTATTGTGGCGGCACTGGATGGGGAGTACACCGTAAAACGACTGGTAAAAGCCGGCCGCAACTGGGTATTGCATCCGGAAAATGCTTTTTTTAAACCCATTGTAATAGCAGAAGATGCAGACTTCCAGGTATGGGGCGTAGTAACCGCCGTGATTGTAGATATGCGTAAATAGTGAAATTGAATCGTTATGCACAATCCTTTGGCATTATTATCTGCCGCGCTGGTAAAAGCGCTGCTTGAAAATGGTTTTACGCTGTTTGTCCGTCAGAGTTATGCAGCGGGAAGAGATCATACCGACATGCATACACGGGAAGTATTCCTGATCACGCCTTATAAAGATATAGGAGAAGCCAATATGCATTTCCAGCATATCCGTTTTGATCACCGGAAATACATTTACCAGGCGCATCGTCCGGAAGAAATAGAGAAGCTGTATAAGGCAGCGTCGCAGCCACCAGGCTACAAAGTATATGCTTCCCTGTTACAGCAGGAAACCTGGGACCCGCCGCTGTATATGGACCCCGCGGTGAGACGATATATTTCTCTTAAAACAAAATGGAGGCCCGAAAAAAAAGAAGAAGTAAATGCTGAATTATTCCTGCATTATGGTGAGCTCTATTTTGCACTGAAGTACGGAGCTGAAGAAATAAAAGTACCTTTATCGGAGATAGAATACGACTAAATAAATATGTGCTACGATATCGCTTTTACTGCCAACATAGAGAGCATCTTTAAATATTTGCCGCAGCTGCAAGCTGCCGGCGACCTCGATATTCACTTTGATCCCACCTGGCATAAGATCGGGATGTCGTATCCCCAATGGCCGGTGATCACCAACAACAATGGATTAAAGCTGGAGAAGTATACCTGGGGACCTGTACCTAAAATGCTGGACACCATTGAAAAAGTAAAAAGACAACGACAGCTTTTCCTGAATGCCCGGAGCGAAAAGGTATTGGAAAATGGTACTATGTGGAATGCCATCCGTCATCAGCGCTGCCTGGTACCTGCCACCGGATTCTTTGAATACCGGCAAATCAGTGGTTGGAAAAATAAGGTGGCCTACTACATCAAATCAAAAGAACAGGACGTGTTTTTCATTGCCGGCTTATGGGCACTGTCCAACTCCTGGGATGTGGATAAACCCGGGCGTATCCCCACTTTTACGCTGTTAACCCGCAGCGCTAACCCATTGATGGCACAAATCCATAATGGTGGCGACAATGCCGGAAGAATGCCGTTGATGCTCACTAATCAGCTTGCCAATGAATGGGTAAAACCAGGACTAACGGACACGGATATACGTGAAATACTACAATATGAACTTCCTGCGGGTCAACTGGATTACTGGCCGGTGAATTCGGTGCGAAAAGTAAAGCCGGATGATGCTGCCGTAATTGCGCCTGTCGATTATGAGGGACTGCCTGCTTTAGTGGTATAAGCGTGCGGCTTATCGGGCAAAAGCGACCAGCGGCCATGCCCCTATCTACCCAATGCTGACCTAAACTTAAAAGTATTTCCTCCACACCTTCACCCTTTATGGTGTACCCGTTGTCTTATCTGTACAAAACGTGAACAGATATGACCAAAATAATGAGTAGCGCCTGCTGCCTGTTGCTATTGCTCCTGCTGCGGCTTCCTGGGTTGGCGCAGGGATTTGAGATCAGGGGGTACGTAAAAGATGTAAAATATGGCAAGATAAAATTGCTGGACGCAGAAGATCAAAAGACTGTATTGGGAGAAGGCGACATCAAAGGGCATGCTTTTATAGTCAGGGGAAAACTGACGCATGCACAACCAGTCACTCTCTGCATCAACAACGGCAGTAAAGCAAATATGTTTCTCGAAAATACGACCTATCAGCTGCAAACAGCCTACCTGGGGCTTAATGGGCGGCAGTTAAAAGGAGGCCACCTGAATACTGATTACCAGTATTACCTCCATGATATGACCAATCCCTCCAACCCCGACCGTACTGCGGAGTTTCTGGCCACTCATCCCGATTCAGAAGTAGGCGCCTTTCTGGCCAACTACTGGGGAAAATATCCCTATACCCGCGTAAAAGCATTCCTCGATGCCATGGGACCACATGCCCGTAACTCCTGGTATGGAAAACTGGTGGTACAACGGGAAGATATTATGTCCAGATCCCAGCCGGGCCGCGTGGTGCCTGATTTTAAAGCATTGGGGGTGAATGCAGATACCATAAACTACAATCGCTTTCGGGGGAAAGTGCTAATGCTTGATTTCTGGGCTTCCTGGTGTCATCCCTGTCGCATGGAAATACCGCATCTCAAAAAAGTATACCAGGCCTATCATGAAAAAGGGGTAGAAATCCTCAGCATCTCCGTGGATGCCGTAGATGCCGCCTGGAAAAAAGCATTGGGCCAGGAACAGATGCCATGGCCTCAGGCACGGGACCCCAAAGGATTTGACGAAAACGGTTTCCGCAAAATATTTGGATTCGGCTCCGTTCCTTTCGGCGTTATCATTGGGGCAGACGGCAAAGTATTCAGTACCTGGGACCGCACCGGGAAAACGCTGGAACAATTACTGGACGAAGCACTCGCACAAACCAAATAAATAAAAAGATTCATGAAATATAGCATCATAGTATGGCTGTTGGGCTGTTGCAGTTTATCTGCTGCAGCACAAACGTCACCACGTAAAAGCATACACGATCAGTTAACGGCCATCCAAAAAATAGCAACGCAGGCTGCGGAAGACAGTACCGCCGCCAGTATAGCGGCGGCGAAATTATTGCCGCAGTTGAATCCTGACGATGCACTGCTGGCTACACAAGGAAACGATCACTCCATCAACACTTACCTGGAGGGCATTTTTCGGCTACGTAGTCTTACCCGCACCAATAATTCATTCGACAGTGGTGTTGTGATGCGACTGAAATATGTACTCTACAATGTACAAAGCGACCGCGTGAGATGGGCTTACTATCAGCAGATAGCAGCCGGCATTATTGAAAACAGTGATAAGGAAATGATCCAGGAGATAAAGGAAGACCTGGCATTGATGGTACCCGCGAAGCAACGGATCAAATACGATTCGCTGTTAAGTATCTGGAATAACCTGCGACAAGGACAACCTATTCCGGCATTAACATTAACAGATGAACAGGGTGTACGTCTCGATCTGTCCGCTCCTGGCGACCGGATGTGGGTAATACAAACTTTTGCTCCCACAGATAGCGCCAGCATGCGCGCTTACCGCGGCGTTTGTTCACTGGCGCAAAAATTTGCCGGCGACAGCACTTATACTTTTATCGGGCTTAACCTGCAGGATGGCGCGGCGCCTGTATCTTCGCTGCAGCAATATCATTTAACGGCGAAGGAGTTAGTGGAGTTCCGCCGCTTATATGCCATGCTGGGGAATACACGCGCAATGGTGATACGTAACGGGTATTTTCAGCTGGCAAGCATGCCTGATGTATCGGAAGAAGGACAGGCGATGTTACTAAAGCTTAGTTTGAATATGCACTATCCGCTTGTTAAACACGAAGAATAGGCTATCGCGCCAAAAAAAGGCTGATCCCAGAGGTTTCTAGCCTCCGAGATCAGCCTTACTTTATTCATTACCATTACCTTCCTGACCTCACTGGTTTCTCCATTCTTTTTTGAAACCCTTCCGGGATTACACTCCCTCTCGTTAATTTATAACCAGTAATTCTATTTAGCGGATAGACACTTGGAGGACCAAAAAGCAGATTAAGATGATAAACGCTATCTGCCGATGTTGTATGGCTACTTTTTATCGGAATATCTACTATTCGCTGTCCCATGTCGTTGTAGAGATCTGTAGTATTTATGGCAAAATCTCCCGATGTCCCCAGGAGTCCTTTAAACTTTGTAAAGTCATCAAACAGCATTTCATCATCTTTCCCTATAACCAAGAGATCAGGCCCAATAAAAAATCTAAATTCAGTAAACTGATCATTTTCAATTGCGGTAATTATCTTATTGGTGGTTCTACGCATTCTCTCTTCCTCTGTCACGCTGCGACAAGCAGAGATAAACACCACCAAAATAAAAAAATGTTTTATATATCTCATATTCATCAGTTTAAAGGGCTAGTGCTACGTTGGTTATTGTTATTTAAAAAATCGAGCAATGTTTTATAAATATCATACGTCTGCTGTGTAGAGCTCTTAATTTTAATCCCGTTCTGATTCATTATTTGCATACCAGTTTTCATAAGATCCATTCCTTTTTGCAGTGATCCTTTAATATCTTCCACATCAATTGAAGGAAGCGAGCCATCATTGATAAAATTGGTCATTTCTGCTCTCTGTTTAGGGGAACCAAAATACCGTTTGAAAGCGAAGTTGCTTTATTAAAGCTCGAAATATTCTCCTTTAATTTTGTATTTGCATCCCAGAGGGGAACATTATCTCTATAAGTAGTAATCCACGCATGGCCTTCCTGTGCTGCGGAGCCTACTGTAAATTATTGCTCGGCCGGAATGTTGATCCGGATGGGGAACTTGCCATCCCTTCCGGAGTTACGCCTACACTTGAAGCGGTAAACAATGGAATACCAGATGCATCTTTATACACCGACGGCACATTACCATAAGAAATGTTAACTGTTCTTTCCTGGGTAGTGGCATTAGTGCCATAAATGGTTTGATAGGAAACTGCAGATTTGAATCAGGCACTATTAAATGGCAACAGTTCAAGACCTTCAAGATCTATTCCCATAGTGACCTTATTTTCAGCACAAGCATACAGCGTATTACTGGAATATTTGCTGCTTAAAGGATCGATCTGCATAAATCTTCCAATCTGCGGATCCATACTTCTATACTTAAACTGATACCAGTTAAGATCCAGTCCGTCTTCCAGCTCCTGGGAAGTAAACTTCTTTTTATTTTCCGGATAACTACTACCTTTCAAGGCATTATAGCTGATGCCTGCCATCGTCAATCCAAACGGATAATAATAGCGTCTCCTCCAGCAACGGTCTCAAAGAACTTCTACCACTAAAAATAACGGATTTTATTTTTTCATATGAAAGAAAAAAATCTGATCGGTCATAAAACGCGGTCACCGTCCGGGGATAGATGATGTGTTACTGCTGTTGATTCTATATTCTCATGCCAGATCATAGATTTATCGCTCAGCCTATATTCTGCCGTCCCCCACATCACCCATCCCCGGACGGAAGCGCGATAGCACTAACGCTGATCAGGGTACTACTGCTGGTGTTCTCGCCTCCGGATGATGCCTTTCATAAACAAGCCCGCAGCGGGGTTATCTGCCCGCTTTTCAGCAGACACCAGGTAATTAAAGTAATGCCGTACCGGGCATAGTATGGCATTAATCAACGCTTTACTTTTATTCATGGATTGCAGCCACCGGATAAAATCCAGCAACTCCGTATAACTGATAACATCGGCTGATAAATGTTCCTGCAGCAACCACGATGTAAAGTAATCCAGGTACTTGCTGTAAGTACTGATAGTACAACCACTGTGCTGCTTTTGTTTTAAATAATCAGTGAACGTCATATCCTGTCATTTATAAGGTGAGTATAAGTCTGCGCACTGTCTAATACCTCATGGCCCCAAAAAAACTCCTGGATCTGTTCAAGGTTCATACCTGACGCCAGCAAGTGCGTAGCAATACTGTGCCGCAGCGTATGCGTGCCGATGTTCTTTATTAAACCTGCCTTTTTAACCAGTAATTTAATGCGTACATATAAACTCTGTTTCACGAGCATCACACCCTTATTTGCGCCTATAAGCAGCATTTGTGAAGATGTTTGCTGTAACTGAGGCCGGGCGTGATCTATGTATAACCGCAACTGCCCATAACTGCCGCCAGCTACGATGCTACGCCATCTATCGATTTCGCAAAACGGATTGCTGATGCACTGGGCGTATCACTTGATTATTTGGTGGGCGAAGGGATTAACGCTCACTTTGATAAAAAAACGCTGCAACGTATCCAGGACATTGAGAAGCTGGACGAGGATACTAAAGAAAAAGTGTATTTCCTTATTGATAATATTATTCAAAATACTAAAGCTAAAAAAGCCTTTAATTCATAAAAAAACCGCAGGCATTGCCAGCGGTTTTCTGCTTTGGGAAATAATTTTCATATGCCTCTATTTCGAAAAGAACTTAATTTCCATTTACCCTCATCACACGAAAATTCAAAAATAGCTGTTGCACCACCACCATTTGAAAAATGATAGCTATTATTCTTATACGTGATTTGAAAATCTATAATCTTCACCTCTAAAACGTT
>NZ_DATCVJ010000871.1:0-6958 GCF_036566945.1 Chitinophaga sp.
TCTTATTAACGAGTATAAAAAACATATTATATGAAAAAGATAATGTTGATTGCCTGCTTATTTTTAGTTGGTTCCTTGTATGGGAATCTGAGTGCACAGGTAAAAGTAAATGTGAATGTAAATATCGGGAGTCAGCCGGTATGGGGACCGGTGGGATATGATTACGCCGAATATTATTACCTGCCCGATGTAGATGCTTATTATTATGTACCCAATCATCAATATATTTATTTGGATGGAGGCCGTTGGATATTTGGGGCTGCATTACCAGGGAGGTATCACTATGATCCATACAGGAGCTACAAGGTAGTGATAAATGAGCCTAAGCCTTATTTGCATCCGGATGTGTACAGAAGCAGATATGGTAAATACAAAGGGAATTATAATAAGCAACAGATTATCCGGGATAGCAGAGATGAGAAGTATTATGTAGTAAAAGGACATCCAATGAACGGAAAGGGAAATCAGAAGAAGTACTACGGTGATGATAACAATGGTAATAAGAATAAAGACAAGGGACACGGGAATAATGGGAATAACGGGAAAGGTAACGGGCATGGTAATGGCCATAACAAAGACTAATTATATTTTTTTATAAGAGTAAGGTGCTTCAGTGAGGCACCTTTTTTATTTTAGGTAAAGTAAAAAGCCGCCCCACATGGGAGGCGGCGAAAGGTTGAGGTAAACTTGCTGGAAGAAATAAGGATATTTTTAGAGAACGGCGGTTTTGCGTACTTCATCAAAAGTATAGCTCTTCATGATTTCGCCGTTTTCGAATACGGTATGCAGAAGATCTGCGGAGGCGGGTGCTTCTGCTTCACTCACTGTTTTTAAGGTGTTGTTATCTTGTATGAGCCTGAGTTTTCCGGCTTTTGATTTTTTGAAAGATGTGCGTAAATGGCCGGTGGCGTCTAACTCAACCGGCATTTTCTGTACGTTGATGGGTTTCCCATTTACCACGGCATAAGCGCATTTGAGGGCAAATTCCTGCGTATCGCGGTTTACGCGTTGGAGTAAGGCGCCGCCCATACCCAATACCAGGTTTTCGGCACTGATACCGGCTTGTTTTAATGCTTCAAAGATGCCGGGTATAGAAGAGTAGCTGATACCATCGCCTTGTATTACGCGGACCTGTGGTGGTAATACTTTAAAGCCTTTTTCATTGGTGGTAAAGCCAAACTTGTCCATCAGGATGCTGAAAATTTTCAGGAGCGTTTGTACCGGATCGCCGCTATCGGGGCGGATAACCAGGGTGCCATCTCTCTTTAATATTTGTTCTTTTAAAGCAGTACCCCAGTACTCTTCGCAGGCGCGGAAAATATTATAGGAGTCAGATACACAGGCGATGGTGCCAGTGGGATAAGTATCGAGTATGTGCTTGAATATTTCCAGTTCTCCTTCTTCTCCCAATAAAGTAACAACAGAGTGTTCAGTAGCGGGAATAGACAGGCCGGGTGCCGTGGGAGCATCATAATATCTTTTGGCGAACAAGGAGCCGGGAATAGTGTCACTACCGGAGAAGTTGACCAGGTGGGCGCTACCACCTATGCCGGCACTTTCTACGGAACTGGCACCGCGAAAACCGAAGTCGTTGAGTACAAAATCAATTCCTGCAAAGGCTGCGGCACTGGCGGTGTCGTCGTAATATTTCTTTACTACTTTTTTAATTTCACGGGATACAGAGGCTACAGTGCAAGGGTACCATACCTGCATGAGCAGTGTTTCGAGGAAGTTGGTGAGCCAGAAACATTCCGGGTCGGTATTTTCAATCGTCATCAGCACATTTCGTACAGGCACTACCGTGCCTTCTGCTACTGCTTTGATACGGATAGGCAATTTACCACCGTATTTGTTAATGATGTATTCAAAACGACTGCGATCAAAAATGTCTTTGCGGCCAAAAACCTCGGTGAGCATGGTTTCTGCTTCATCCAGCTTTTCTTTGGTAAATACTTCTCCCGCTAAATATTCTTTTAGAAAATATTGGAGGCCATAGAAAACTGTTTCATCAAATTTACCACCTCTGCTTTCGAGGTAAGAGTAAATGTATTCGGTGCCGGGAATATAGAGTTTGTGGTGGGAATATTTGTAAGCGTCGGCGAGGAGGATTAGGTTTTCCTTTGTCATATCTCAATATTTTAGTCTTAGTAAGAATATTTTTCTCTCAGTTTGGTGAGTAAAGGAAGATGTGTATCTACAATTTCTTCCCTGTTTATTAAATCCGGTATATCCTTTACCGTTACCCATTTCACTTCGGCCAAATCGTCACCGGCAGCGGGTGTACCAGCTATCAGGTCTGTACTGAACAGGGTAGTAATGATTTTGTTCACTTCGGAGCGATACCGCCAGTCGTTCACCCGCAGGGAGGCGACGTATTCCATTGGGCCAATATCCAGTGTGCCACATTCTTCCTGTAACTCTCTGGCAGCGGCCATTTCGAAATTATCGTCTGTTGGGTCGGAAAATCCGCCAGGCAATCTCCATGCATTTTCGTTGGGCTTACGACCTAACAGTAGCTCTTGTTTATTATTTCTGAACAGTGCAATGTCAACGGTTGCGTATACAGAAGGAAACAGGTTGTAGGTATTATAGATAATGCCTGCGCGAAATTCTTCTGTGTCAAACACCTTATCAGATAAGGCTTCCCGCATAGCGGTGGCGTTGTAATCTTTTACTGGAGGCAATGCTTCGGTAGTATACTTACCGGTGTAAGTGCCCATGAAACTATCGCGGCTGCCATATAGCAAAAAGCTTTCGTGAGGAAAGTTGTTACGCAGCAGTTCATCCAGTTTCTGTGACCATACGGCATCGCTTTTCTGATCGCTCAGCGGCAAGACAACGATTTCCGGGAACTGTTGTTTGATCATGCGTTCGCGGGTGTAGTAGTCGAGCGGATTTTTGCGGCTGCCTCTTACCGGGCTTACGCCTAGTATAATCAGCACCCGGTTGTGCTTTTGTTTCACTTGCCTGATGAGTGCCAGGTGGCCTTCGTGAAGGGAAGGTGTCTGGAACCGGGCGATAATAACTCCTGTGGGCTTTGTGTTTTGCATATCCGAGCTATTTTGTGTCATTGTTACACAAATGTAGTATGTGAATTTGAAATGGCAAAATATTTATTGTAAAAATTACACAAAACATAAAAATGCCCTTTTTTCACCAATGTGAATTTATCAAAATCCGGCTCGTATCAGACAGATATCTTATTTTCAGGAAATGTTCAGTATTGATTTTTAAAGCTAGCCTTATGACGGAATTCTGGGAATCCAGCTTTATAGAGAAACAATTGATGTGGGGTGCGGAGCCTTCAGATTCCGCTATTCAGGCAAAGGATTTTTTCATAGCTAACAATGTGCATGATATACTCCTCCCCGGCTTTGGATACGGCAGAAACGCCAAAATATTTCATGATAACGGCATCCACGTTACCGGCATAGAAATCTCTCAAACAGCAATAGATCTCGCAAAGGCGCAAGGTGCAGGTGAAATGATAGTCTATCACGGGTCCGTGTCGGATATGCCTTTTGATAACAAATTATACGACGGCATATTTTGCTTTGCGCTGATCCATTTGTTGAGTAGCCGGGAACGGAAAAAGTTCATCAAAGATTGTTATGATCAGCTGAAACCCGGTGGCTACATGATTTTTGTAACGATCTCGAAAAAGGCGCCCATGTATGGAAAGGGTAAGCAGCTGAGTAAAGAGCGGTTTGAAACGGCACATGGTGTGCGGTTGTTTTTCTATGATGTGGACTCCATACAGCAAGAGTTTGGGAAGTACGGATTGATGCAGTTTTCGGAAATAGCGGAACCTAATAAGCAGGTGGCGAATGGGGCGTCGTTGCCATTTTTAGTGATAACATGTAAGAAGGGCTGACCAGGAGGACGCTGGTAGTATATAGAGGAAACACATGCTCATTTTTTAAGTCAGCCCATACCATTAAAGTAAATCTTTCAACTCCTGCTGCACTTCCCACGCCAGATCTTTGATCTTTTCTTTTTCAGCTCTGCTGATGGAATTAATCATCTGTCCGGGATTGGCGGGATCATTTATTTTTTCTACTCTCATTTTCCGATAGAAAGTTGATTCGCTCCAGCCACATTCTTCACATACTTTTTCGCGGAATTTTATACCACTGTTATTGAAGCCTTCAAAGAGGCTTTTCAGAGAATTGGTCTGTGCTTTTTTAGTTGCTTGCATGATGTAGGATTAAGGTTTAACAAAGACGGTTGGCTACAAAGATAAAGAATCATTTCTAAACAACCTCTTTTTGGAGGTTGTATTTTTTATTATTTTGATTGAATTTCAGTCAATGGTAGCCAATCGGGATGAAAAAAATTTAAAGAAACTTGGAGCGAAAATCCGTGAGCTAAAGGATGCTAAAGGGCTTACTGATAAAGACTTTGCTGATTTAGCAGAAATTAGCTATGCTCAGGTTTGGCGATTACTGGATGGACAGCGTAATCCAACTTACTCAACGCTAAAGGCGATTGCAAAAGCGCTGGATGTGCATCCGGGTGTTTTCTTCGATATTTAGCCAATAAAAAAGCTGACCAGAAGAACCTCCGGCCAGCTTTACATATTTCCTAAAAAGCATTCGAGACTATATCTCAAACGTCATCCCTTCTTTCTTCAACTTAAAATATCGCTCCTCATCAAAGCTGAATAAATTCGCGGGCCGTCCCTGTGATACTTGTTTCTGCTTTTCATTGTGCGAAATCAGGATCCCCAGATGATTAATTTTCTTCTGAAAATTGCGGCGGTCAATGGGCCGGTCGAGCAGGGTTTCGTACAGCTTTTCCAAATCCGCGATTGGGAATTTTTTATCGAGCAGTTCGAAGCCAATGGGTTCGTAGCGGATTTTGTTGCGCAGGCGTTGCACGGCTACGTCGATGATGGTGGCATGATCAAAGGCGAGTGCGGGCAGGTCTTTGATATTAAACCAGTTGGCGTCTTCGGCGTCGGAGCTGGCGGCCAGTTTGAAGTTGGTGGGATTTACCAGGCCGAAGTAGGCGATAGACACTACCCTGCCGCGGGGATCGCGCCCCGGCAGGCCGAAAGTATACAGCTGTTCCAGGTAGTTGATGTTTACACCAGCTTCGGTGAGGAGTTCCCTGGTCACGGCTTCTTCGAGGGCTTCTTCATCCAGCACAAAGCCGCCGGGCAGCGCCCAGCTATGCAAATAGGGTTGTATGGTGCGCTTAATAAGCAGTACCACAATGCCTTCTTTAGGAATATATCCAAATACTACCGCATCTACGGTGAGTCTGATGTTTTGTTTTATCGGCAAACTTGTCTGATTATTTTTGAATGTAATGATCTAACTGGGCAGTGCCTTTGTGTAAATTTACGAACAAAGGATTTTTCTGCGGATCAAAAACGATAATAGTGCTTTGTTCCCATATATCCTGAGGGGTGGGTAATTCTATGATCACTTCCTGGCCGTTGGCGCGGTGAAACAGCAGACTATCTTTTCCGGCCATGTGGCCTTTGAACTGGTGTTGATCCAGGTAGTCGATGAGTTGTTTTCTCAGCTGCAGCACGGAATCGGTGAGTGGGCTGGCGGCGGGTTTAAATTCGCGGTACACGTAGGATTTCTCGCTGATCACGTCATAGGCGGATCTGTCTGTGCTGTGCTCGTCGTTACGGGAAGGGTTACACGCAAACAGTCCTACGGCGATGGTAAGGAGTGATAATATTTTATTCATGATCTCAAAGCTTTAATGTTCGTAGCAATCATAGTTGCGTTGGCGGTAAATTTTGCCATCGCGGAATTCTATGATGGTGCAAATGAATGCCTTCATAATCTGACCCCGGCGAAATTGTCCGGCGTCTACGCCTATTTCCCCGGTCCATTTGGCTTCTACCACGAGGGTGTTGCCGGATTCCACCACTTTCAGCACGCTGAAGTGTTGGGATTTTAAGATGATTTTATTTGTGACCATGCTTTCCAGCATGATCTCAAAATTTCGTTGTTTGATCTCATTCGAGAGCTGATTTGGATATTCAGTCTGAATAATGTTGGGATGAAAAACCCTGGCAAATTCAACGGGGTCTGCTGAAAAGCTCTCCAGCAGCTGGAAATACCGGTATATAAGCGCCAGTTTCTCGTCCATTTAAAGGGATAAATTGAAATTTGTACGGTGCGAAAATATACAATTAGAGGGTAGAATTACGAATTACGAATTACGAATTACGGATTTGTGGGGAGATAATAGCGAACAATCTACCCACAAATCCGTAATTCGTAATTCTTAATTCGTAATTCCGGTAAACGCGAGTTTGTCTTTATCATTTGTTTTGTCGATGATATTGTATACCAGTTTGAGCACGTTGAGGGTGCCGTCATAATTGATTTTGTTGTCGATGGCGGCGGTGCTGGTAGAGAAATAGAGAACGGGTATATTTTTTTTGTAGAAAGATGCATGATCAGAGTTATCTATTCCGCTGGAATCATATACCAGTGGCAGTTCTTTGGTAGTGGCCTGTTGGAGAATGGTGGCCCATCCCGGGGAGGTACCGGTACCGCCGATCTGTAGTGCTTTGCCGGGATTCAGCTGGCTGATACCGTCCATATTAATCATGTAGTTGACCTGTGAAAGGTTCACGGTGCTGTGGGCGGCAAAATATTTTGAGCCGGACAATCCCTGTTCCTTACCGGAAAAGGCGATGATAATATAATTATTGTTATGAAGACGGGAGCTATTCAGTAAGCGGGCTATTTCCAGCAAAGCGGCGGTGCCGCTGGCATTATCTTCCGCTTTGGCCGTGGTTTCCCAGCCGGGGTAGTCGTAATGAGCGCCGATGATGATGGTTCTGGGTGCTTTGTTATTAATATAGCCGATCACGTTGGTGCCGGTGCGTTTAATGGCTTTAAAGGCGATCTGCATGTTGATCTGGAAGCTGCCGGCATCTTCGGCACTCAGCTTTTTGCTGACATCATTGTTGACCCAAACGGCC
>NZ_DATCVJ010000872.1:0-8136 GCF_036566945.1 Chitinophaga sp.
TCACCAGTAACTGGCAGGGGCTCCTGGATGTATTGCTGGTGAAAACGAAAGACGATGGTACGGTGGGAAATGAGGATATACAGCCTAACCGGCCGGGTGATCACCGGGGTATTATAGAAGCAGGTGCTGATTGGGAAAATGATCAGCTGGCATTACACCTGTATAATCAAACGCCTTTTGAATCCGGTCAGGGCATTGATATCCGCAACATTGACCGGCTGCTGGGGATTACTTATATCAATAAAAGGGCGGGTCGATGGTTGGAAAAAGTGACGGCGGAGTTTATGTACACCAAACAATCCAACGATTTCTTTTTGCTGCGATTGCGGGAAAGCTATTATAACAACGGCGTATACCTGACGGGGTGGGATTACCAGGAGCGTATTATTGGTACTCCATTGTTTATTGATCGTAACAGGGGGCAGCAATATTTCCCGGATATGAAGCCGCTGAACTGGGATGCGCCAAAAGATTCACTCCGGGGGCGGGGAGGAAACATTATTAATAACCGCGTAACAGGCGGGCATATCGGTTTGCTTTATCATCTCACAAAAAAAATAACGGGCAAAACACTCATTACCTACACGCAAAACTACGGCACGTATACCAACACGGCCAATTTTACGCCTATGAAACGGCAATGGTATACGTTGGAAGAAGTGCATTACCCGCTACCGGAACAGGGAATAACGATTACTGCTGCCGTGGCCCTGGATCATGGGGATCTGACCAATAACACCGGGTTTATGCTGGGTGTATTGTGGCAGTGGAAGAAATGAGATTAAAATATAACGTATATGGGTAAACGAATATTACTGATAGGCGGGAATTTTTCACCGGAGCCGACGGGGATCGGGAAGTATAATGGTGAAATGATCAGCTGGCTGGCGGATAACGGGTACGACTGTACGGTAATTACCACTTATCCTTATTACCCGCAATGGCAGGTACAGTCGCCTTACGACCGTACAAAGAACTGGTTTAAGAAGGAAGTGCTGGGAAATGTAACAGTATACAGGTGTCCGCAGTACGTGCCGGCCACGCCATCCGGGAAAAAGAGAATGTTGCAGGATGCTTCTTTTGCAGCAGCAGCTTTTGTAAAGATCATGCAGCTGGTATGGAAAAAGAAGTTTGATGTGGTGATCACCGTAGCACCACCTTTTCATCTGGGCTTATTGGCAGTGTTGTACAAAAAGCTCCGGGGTGCATCGTTTGTGTATCATGTGCAGGATCTGCAAATAGAGGCTGCGCGGGATTTACAGATGATCAAATCGAAGCGGCTGATCGGTTGGCTGTTAAAACTGGAGATGGCGATTCTGCGTAGGGCCGATCACGTTAGCAGCATTGCCGATGGTATGATCCGGAAAATAAGTGATAAGACAGGGGGAGAAGTATTATTGTTTCCTAATTGGGTAGATGTGACAAAATTTCATCCGCTTACGGATAAGGGGGCTTTGAAAGAAGCCTTTGGATTTTCCGCCACTGATAAAATTGTGTTGTATTCCGGTGCTATCGGGGAAAAGCAGGGGCTGGAAGCCTTGCTGCATGCGGCGGCAGCCTGGCAGCATCAGCCGGAGATCCGTTTCTTGATTTGTGGTTCGGGGCCTTACAAAACAAGATTAGAGCAACTGGCGGAGCAGTTACAGTTGAGCAATACAGTTTTTCTGCCGTTGCAACCTGCCGCGCAGTTTAATAATTTCCTGAACATGGCAGATGTGCACCTGGTCATACAAAAGGCACATGCCAGCGACCTGGTGATGCCCTCCAAGCTTACCACTATTCTGGCAGTAGGCGGAATTGCGTTGATTACAGCCAACAGCGGTACAGGGTTACATGAGCTGGTAAGCCGGCATAATATGGGCATACTGGTAGATGCGGAAAACCAGGAGGCTTTGCAAACAGGGATTGGCAGGGCTGTGTGGGATAATACGACTGAAATTGCCAGCAATGCCCGCGCCTATGCGGCGGCGCATCTTTCTGTTTCGGGTGTGATGACGCGCTTTAAAGAACAGGTGGCGTAGCGCTTTTATTGAACAACCATATTCTTTTTTATGCTGAACCGGTATCTTAAAATTTGCAGTATCCAGTTAATTGCACTGGATTTTATTTGTTTGAATGTGTTGTTTTTCCTCAGCAGTTCATGGTTGCAGCGATATGATCGCATGCAGGATATCAGTGTGGATATTTTCCTGGTGGTGTCTAATCTCTCCTGGATGACGGCGCTATATACGACAGGTATTTATTTTCTGAGTCAACAGTTGTCTTTTGATCGTATTGCGCGGAAAACGATACAGAGCATTTTGCTGTACCTGTTGTTATTGTTGCTGTTTTTGTTTCTTTCCAAACAATTGTATTCGCGCCTCTTTATTCTTATTTACTGTAGCGGATTTATCACCATGGTGCTGCTGGGACGCTGGTTGTTTTACCGGGTCACCAGTCATATCCTGCATCGCAACGGTGTAGAGAAAAAAGTGGTCATACTGGGCTATAACGAGCTGTCCAAAGAATTGGCCAATAAACTACTGGAGGATAACAGTAACCTGAAATTTGAAGGGTATTTTGAGGAATACAGCAATGTACATGAATTGTCGTACTACCCGGTAATTGGCAACCTGGAAGCCTGTGTGCCTTATGCACAATCCAATAATATCCGGGAGATTTATTCTACCCTGTCGCCGGAAAAATTTCCTTACCTGTACACCCTGGCAAGGGAGGCAGAACTGAACCTGATCCATTTCCGGTTTGTGCCGGATTTTAAGTTGTTTGTCAACCGACAGATTTTTGTGGATTACTTCAATAATATTCCTATTATTTCTTTGCGTGCAGAACCGCTGGATGATATTGCCAACCGGATTCGTAAACGGGTCTTTGATATTGTATTCAGCAGCCTGGTCATCGTGTTTATATTAACCTGGCTGATCCCTTTACTGGCATTGCTCATTAAGCTGGAATCGAGGGGCCCTGTGTTTTTTATACAGTATCGTACAGGTCGTAATAATATGAACTTTCCCTGTTTGAAGCTGAGGAGTATGTATGTGAACAATGATGCCAATTCCAAACAGGCCACCCGGCATGACAGTCGTTTTACGAAGATAGGACGCATTCTGCGCAAGACCAACCTGGATGAAATGCCACAGTTCCTGAACGTTTGGATGGGCGACATGTCGTTTGTGGGGCCGCGGCCTCATATGCTGCGCCATACGGAAGAATTTTCCCGGGTGATTCAGCAGTATATGATCCGACATTTTCTGAAACCCGGTATCACTGGCTGGGCGCAGGTAAGCGGTCTGCGTGGGGAAATTACGGAAGAATCACATCTGCGTAAAAGAATCGAACACGATATCTGGTATATGGAAAACTGGTCGGTATACCTGGATCTGCGGATTATATTTTTAACGATCCGGAATACGGTGAAGGGAGATGAAAATGCGTTTTAATCATTGATTTGCCATGGTATGGTTTGTGCGACTGGAGGTAGTCTACCTCATCATTAAAATCACCAAAACCATGGCAAAGAAAAAATCAACAACTACCACCGGTAAACTCAGTAAGAAAGCAGAGAACCTTGCTCCTTATACAGAAGAAGGAGTCGATCAGTTTCTGACCACCAACCAGGGGCTTCGTATTAATGATAACCAGAACTCTTTGAAAGCGGGTGAGCGGGGCGCTTCTTTACTGGAGGATTTTATTTTAAGGGAAAAAATTACCCACTTTGACCACGAGCGTATACCGGAAAGAATTGTGCATGCACGCGGAGAAGGTGCGCATGGATATTTTCAGGTGTATGAATCGATGGCGAAGTATACAAAAGCAGGTTTTCTGCAGGACCCCACTAAGCAAACGCCTGTGTTTGTTCGCTTTTCAACAGTGGCAGGTTCCCGCGGATCTACAGACCTGGCGCGTGATGTGCGTGGTTTTGCCGTAAAATTTTATACAGACGAAGGTAACTACGATTTAGTCGGTAATAATGTGCCCGTGTTTTTTATACAGGATGCCATGAAGTTTCCGGACTTTGTACATGCGGTGAAACCGGAACCACATAATGAAATACCACAGGCGGCTTCTGCGCATGATACCTTCTGGGATTTTGTGTCTATTGCGCCGGAAAGTATGCACATGATTATGTGGGTGATGAGTGACCGTGCTATTCCGAGAAGTCTGCGAATGATGGAAGGTTTTGGTGTACATACCTTTCGTTTTATCAATGCGGCCGGCAAATCCTGTTTTGTAAAGTTTCATTGGAAACCTGTACTTGGTGTACATTCCGTTGCCTGGGATGAGGCGCAGCAGATTTCTGGAAAAGATGCGGACTTTCATCGCAGGGATTTATGGAATGCAATTGAGGCAGGCGCTTATCCGGAATGGGAGTTGGGTGTACAGATAGTGGCAGAAAAAGATGAGCATAAATTTCCGTTCGATTTACTGGATCCTACTAAATTGATTCCGGAGGAGGTGGTACCAGTGATGCGCATTGGTAAGATGGTACTGAACCGCAATCCGGATAATTTTTTCGCAGAAACGGAGCAGGTAGCTTTTCATCCGGGACACCTGGTACCTGGTATTGACTTTACCAATGACCCGTTGTTGCAGGGCAGGTTATTTTCTTATACAGACACGCAGTTATCGCGTTTAGGCAGCCCTAATTTTCATGAGATTCCCATTAACAGGCCAGTGGCGCCGGTACATAACAATCAGCGGGACGGGCATATGCGCCAAACCATTAACCGTGGAGAAACGGCTTACGAGCCTAATACCGTCAGCAATGGTTGTCCTTTCCAGGCGAAGGTAAAGGATGGGGGTTTTACTTCTTATGAAGAAAGAATAGATGCAAAGAAAATCCGTGGCCGCAGTGATAGTTTCTTTGATCACTTTAGCCAGGCCACGTTGTTTTATAATAGTCAGTCGGCCGTTGAAAAAAATCATATCGTCAATGCCTTGCGTTTTGAACTGGGCAAGGTAACCCGACCGGATATACGTATTCGTATGGTAGGGCTATTAACGCAGGTAGATGCCTCGTTGGCCAGCCGTGTAGCGGAAGGCCTGGGTATAAAGGTACCCGCCAAACCTGCGGTGCCGATGAACCAGGTGCGGCCTGCAGATGCCGACGTGAAAAAATATGAACCCCGGAGCGTGAAGCAGCAGGTTACAGTTTCTCCTGCGTTGAGCATGTCCAATACTGTTAAGAATACGATTCTCTCCAGGCAAGTGGCCTTCCTGGTAGCGGATGGTGTTTCCGGGGCAGATGTGAATAAAATGAAAGCCGATCTGTTGGCCGCCGGCGCCCAGGTGCAGCTGATAGCTCCCCGGTTGGGGAAAATAAAGGGGATAGACGGAGAAGCGGATCAATCCTTTCTGGGCGCAGCTTCGGTCTTATTTGATGCGGTGTATGTACCTGGTGGCGCTGCCAGCGCTGCCACTCTGAAAAATGACGCCGCAGCGCTGCATTTCATCAATGAAGCGTTTAAGCACTGTAAGGCAATAGCTGTGAGCGGGGAAGGGATCGACGTACTCCGGGAAACATATTTGCCGGATGGCAAAAGGGAACCGGGCCTGCTCATTGATGCCAGCAGCAAGGATTTCATTAAAGCCATTGCGCAACATCGTTTCTGGGACCGCGAAACTGGCCCTGGCATTCCTGCATAAGCACATCAGTCATGAAATGTTGGTAACCTGCGGGATAGCGGTCTGTTTTATATGCGGTTCGACATGTATCTTTGCCACTTGTTACTTTAACAGTGTAACAGTTGTAGGTTATGAGATGACTGGAATAATCCTATCCCGGGTCCAAATAAAAAAAGGCGGTGCGTAAGCGCCGCCTTTTTGTTGTGTGGCATTGTCATCATTCATCAGTTTGCAACAGGATTACTTTTCCGTGAGTGTTTTCCATTTTTAATGACCTGCTCTGTAAGCGGCTGTTATCGTATAAGCGTTACCGTTCCTTTCCTGCTGAATCGTTGTCCCATATAGTCTACTCCCTGTACCATCCACACATAAGTATTGGCAGGGGCGGGGTGACCATTGCAGTTGCCGTCCCAACCATTGAGAGGATCTGTAGTCCGGAATATTTCCTGTCCCCAGCGGTTCCATACGCAGAAGAAGTCCAGTTTAGGTTGCCCGGCAAGTATAACGTGAAAAATATCATTGCGTCCATCATTGTTGGGGGTAAAGGCATTCGGCACAAAAAAGGCCGGACCATCATTCACCTTTATATTGATGGCGTCTTCATCATGACATCCCTGTGGGGAAGTCACCGTAAGATGATAGGTTTGGCTTTTATATATAGTGGCTATGGGGTTAGGTATATTAGGATTGGACAATCCAATGGCCGGTGACCAGCTATATTGTAACTGGTTATCTTCCCATCCCGGTTGTAGTTGGAGCGCCTTTCCGCTACCGATAGTCGTGTCGCGGCCGGCATCCGCATATACCGCATATATGTTAATGGGAACGTCTTTAATGGCTGACGGGCAATCATCTTCGCTGATGGCGTATAGCTTTGCAGGATAGTACCCAATATCTTTGTAACTATAAGCGGCATTTTGCTGAAGTTGCGTTTCGCCGTTGCCCAGGTCCCATTGCCATTTTTTTATGGGAATATCAGCTGTATTATTAATGCCCCGAAGATAGGTGGTAGCTCCCAGGCAAACATTTTCGATGAAGCCGCTTACCTGTGGCGTATTCCCTATCAGTATTGATTTGCTGGTAGCGCTGGCGCAGCCCTGTGTGGAGGTTACTTTCAGTTGTACTTGCCGGGAACCTGGCGTGGTATAGGGTAGCAGCGGTTTAGCACCGACGGAGGTGGTGCCGTTGTCCCAGGTCCATTCCCATTTTTGTAAAATACCTGCAGTAATGGTGGTACGATCATTCATATAGATGTCATTGCCGAGGCAGGCGTGATCTGGTCCGAAGTCAACTACAGGGGACGTGCCAATACTAAGCGGCGCCTTCAGGGTATCTGATTTGCAACCACTGTTATCTTCAATTACCAGTTTTATTTTGTAATCTCCTGCATTGGCATATATATGTGCAGGAGGAGTTGGCATAACAGAAAAGGTACCGTCTCCAAAATCCCACCACCATCTGGTAATAACACCAAAAGAAGTAGATTGCTCATTCACCTGTATTGGAGCACCACTACAGAACAGTTGTTTGGCATCAAAAATAAATTCAGGTCGTAAGGCCGCGCAAAATTGTTGCTTGTTGGAAGCGCCGCCTGTAGAGCCGGCAAAACCCCAGAAAACATTGGGGTTGCCGCTAAAAATATCCTTTACCAGGTCTTTGTCTAGCGTAAGTCTTAGTTGTTTGTCTACGCTTACTTCCATATGCTTCGATGCTGCCTTCCATTGAATGCGGAAGAGGTGCCACTGGCAGTCCTCTATGTTATCCTGACTTTTGATGGCGGTTACCGGTCCGGCCAGATTGCCACTGCTTTTGTGGTCCGACAGTCCATTCATCTGTATGGCCAGGTGGTCATAGGGAGGGTCATTCCTATCCGTATTCTGCCAGGTATCTATTAGTACCCCCAGAGAAGGGGAAATACCCTCAAATCCCAGTCCGCCTCCGCTACTACCGAGATTGGTGCCTTTGGTCTGCAATATAAATCCGATACCATCTGCTCCACTTGCATCCTTGCAACCGAGGTTTACATCAAATACATAGTCGAAATCCTGGCTAAGGTCAATTTTATTTTTATTCCAAACGGTGCCGCCGCTGGTTTGCTGATCCGGCGTAAGTACATAGCAGTTACAGTTGCGCTGTGTGGCAGCACCATTGAGTATATAAGGCGATGACGTTTGAGCAACTGACAGGAAACCAGTTAACGGTTGCAGGCTGCTGAACAACAATAATATTTTTTTCATAATAGGATAGCGGGGAGTGTGGGCGATTTCGTTTTTATCTCGCTTAAGAAAAGATGTCTGGCTGCCGGGCAAATAATAATGGGGTCAGCGTCAATCGAAAAGCAGATCATTAAAAACTCCTGCTCAATAGCGTTTGAATAAAGATTTATACGGCCGTGATGATACGAATCAATGGATCCGGAATAACCCAATATATGCCCGCCAGATAGTCCGTTTTTGTTTACTGTTAGTTTATTTTGATCAGTAATTTCAATGTGAGATATATCTCTTATAGAAA
>NZ_DATCVJ010000873.1:0-4898 GCF_036566945.1 Chitinophaga sp.
CCACTACACCGCCATTATTGCGGGCGTCGCCGGTAGCGGCAGAAACACCGTATTTATCCAATGTGGCCTGTGTGAGGGACATTACCTTGCCACCAAATTTTCCGTCTACCAGGAAGTTTAATGCGAAGTTTTTGTAAGTCAGGTTATTGCTCCATCCACCCTGCCATTTTGGAGTTGGATTGCCGATCAGCTTATTGGCAACCGTCAATGGTTTGCCATCTGCATTAATAATTACCTTACCATTTTCATCACGTTTCAGTATCGTTCCATAAATGTCTCCATAAGAGCCATCCTTGGCGAGAATAGATGCGTAGTTGTTGGTACCTGCTTCTGTAAGGATGAATTGATCAATGTTTGGTGCCAGCTCAATTACTTTATTCCTGTTCTGAGAATAGTTGACGCTGGTATTCCAACTGAAGGCTGCATTTTTAATCACATTATAACCTACTAATACTTCTATACCTGAGTTCTGAATATTACCGGCATTGATGAAGCGGAAGCTGTAACCGGTTCCTGGTGGAACGGCAATCTGGAAGTACTGGTTAGTGGTATTGGTTTTATAATACGTCAGATCCAGGCTAAGTCTGTTCTGCAGGAAACGCCATTCTGTACCTAATTCCAGCGATTTGGTTTTTTCTGGTTTCAGATCAGTAAATGGTGCACGGTTATTAAAGGCAAAAGTACCTCCAACAGCACCCAGTCTGCTCAGCGGATTAGTTACATAAATAGGAACAGTGTTACCTACAATCGCATAAGAAGCACGCACCTTGGCATAACTCACCGGTTCCGGCATGTTAAACAACTGATGCAGCATGGCTGATAAACCTACAGAAGGATAGAAGTAAGAGCCATTCGGGGTAAAGGAAAGGTTGGATGACCAGTCATTACGTCCGCTAACATCTAAGAACAAAAAGTCCTTGAATGATAAGTTAGCGCTACCAAATACGGCCTGTAATTGTGAGTGGTTATTTGGAACGGTATTAATCTGGCTACCCGCGGTCATATTCTGTAACACAAAGAAATTGGCTACAGCTAAGTCACCGGTAAAAGATTCGCCGGTCATCCCCCTGGTTTGCTGATCGTTGATACTGGTACCTAACAGTGCGTTCAGCTTAAAGTTATTACCTAAACTCTTATTCATGTTTAAGATCAGATCACCATACAACTGGGTGGTGGTAAGATCGCTGGTAATGTAGCGGCCATTAGGACCGGACAGTGTACCCTGTGTACCGGCATAAATGTAAGCATCATAGGTATCATTGGTGCGATCAATATTACCACGCGCCTGTACCCACAACCAATCGTTGATATCATACTTGCCTGAAACGCTGGCCAGTGTTCTGTTACGTTTAGCGACGATAGGGTTTTTATTTACACTCCACCATGGGTTCTGTTGAATATCTTCATTGTAAGGCCAGTTCTGCAAATCGAGCTGTCTGGTTTTATCAAATAAAGTATACTGATTTTTATAAGGGGTGATGTCATTGCCTCTAGGGAACAGGTACAAACCGGTCAGCGGATTAAAGTATAATCCGTTTACAGGACCATTATCCAATGTTTGGGTAATCACATTCACATTACCATCCAGTGTTAATTTGTCGTTCAGGAACTTGGCAGTTTCTCTGAAAGTAAAGTTGTTACGTTTCAGGTCATTGCCCGGCATAACGCCACTGGCAGAGGTGTTGGCGTACGAAAAGAAGGTTTGTGCTTTATCTGTACCACCGGAAAAGTTAACGGAATTGATCCAGGTATTACCCGTACGGAAAAACTCGTCCACATTATCATGGCCGCCGCCGCTAATGGCTTTACCCCAGCTCTGTGAAGAGTTAGCGTTTTCCGGGCCATATGAATTTTGGAATTTAGGAGAGTAAGCTATTTTATCCAGGGTAATACCGCTGGAAGCTTCCACTTTGGAAACACCGGATTTACCTTTTTTAGTAGTGATCAGGATCACGCCATTGGCTGCCTGGCTACCATATAATGCAGCGGCAGAAGCACCTTTCAATACTGTCAGACTTTCGATGTCATCGGGGTTCAGGTTGGAAATACCATCACCACCATCACGACCCGGAGAAGTAGTGGTAGTACCATCGCCACCCCAGGTACTGTTAGGTTGTTGTGTGGTATAGTTGGTCATTGGAATACCATCTATTACATACAACGGCTGGTTGGAAGCCTGTGCAGATTTGTTACCGCGCAATGTTACTTTCACGGAACCGCCTACACCGGAACTACTTTTGCTGATAGTGATACCAGCTGCTTTACCGTTGATGGAGTTCATGACGTTCGCATCTTTTACGGTAGACAATTCTTCGTTACCAATTCTCTGTGTAGAATAAGTCAGTGATTTGGCTGCCTTCTTTACACCGAGTGCGGTTACTACTAATTCATTTAATCCTTTTACATTATCATTCAGCTTTACATTCAAAGAGGCGCTGTTACCTACTGTTGCTTCTGTTGATTCAAAACCAACAGAAGTAAATACCAATACATCACCGGCTTTGGCGCTGATATGATATTCTCCCTGGTTATTTGTCTGAGTACCTTTGGAGGTTCCTTTTATTTGTACGGAAACCCCGGGAAGTGAAGCTCCTTTGGCATCTTTTACGGTGCCGCTGATTTCTTTTTCCTGATAAGCGCTACGGAATGAAGATGTGGGCGACCAGGGATTACCGGCTGCCTTCACATATGCACTGTCTGCTAATATGGAAGTGAGCGCCAGACCGGTCATAGCACACACTTTCATAAGGCGTAGGTTTTTTTTCATACTTGCCTTTTTTTTGGTTAATAAATGGGATTTGTATAATTGAATTAAACTGACCATTTTTAATAGCGTGCATTGTTAGAAAATACGGAGCCGTTAGCATGGCGTGCACCATCCTTCGGGTTCTGATATCATATGTTTTACTGTTGGCTACCTGTCCATAGGGGCGTGCAAGGCCTCATTGCCTATAGCAATGTGTAATCCGGGTTGAGTCGCAGCAGTATATTGTTATGTGTTTTCCTTACATGAAATGTTGTTTTTTATAACGTCCTATTGTTACAGGTAGCATAGTAAGTGGGCGCTGAAATATTGCGCTTCAGGAAAGGAGTCGTGTGTAGGTATAAATAGTACTATCGTGTTTTAAAAAATTCTTAACTTTTTTTTAAATACTAGCGGAGGTCCCACCAGAGCGGTGTTCCGCCGTTGTCTGCACCCTTTAACGTGAGAATGGCACGGGCTACTGCCTGAGGATTGGTACTCAGTTCTCTTTGTGGCATTGGTAAACGGCGAATAAATTTTTCGGAAGAGATAGTACCATTACTATTATTAATCACCACCGGAAATAATATCGGATAACCTGTGCGGCGAAATTCACTCCAGGCTTCCTGCCCTTCAGGAAACATCGCTATCCATTTTTGGGTAATAATACGCTCCAGCTTTTTGGGTAAGTCATCACTTTCGTTCCATTTAATGGTGATGGTACTTAAATGTTTATCGCCTGCCGGTACATTGTTGTCTGCATTCTGCGGATCAATATAGGGGTTAGGTTTATCCACCGAATTATTCATATAGTCGTTAACGTTACTGATATTGTACTGTTTGAAAGATGCGGAAATACCGGCCGCATAATTCGCGGCGGCCGTACCAGCGCCCTTCCAGCCATACAAGGCTGCTTCGGCTTTCAGAAAATAAGCTTCGGCCGTGGTCATAAAAAGTATTTTACTCTCAAATTTCACCAGTGGAGAAAAACCACTGTATTCTTCCTTTGCGGAAATTTTAATACCATTGCGGATACCATGATATACATTTACCCCATCATCAGTAGGTACAAAATAATGTGCTAACCGTGGATCTTTATACCCAGTAAGAATAGATTCCATAGGGGCACTCATCCGCAGGTCTGCCCAGGTATAACACATAATGTTCAGCGGATGTGTAACCGGCGAAATATTCACGGCGAAATTATCCTCCGGCGCAGATTGCAGTAACCCCAAAGGATGATTGAGTGCAGCCTCTCCCTCTTCTTTGGCCTTCTTAGGATCAACCCCGGAAATACGGATGGCCAGGCGCAAGCGCAGGGTGTTGGCGAATTTTACCCATTGGGTATAATCACCTTTATATACCAGGTCAAATGCCTGTATGCGTTGTGGCGCTCCTCTGTTAATATAAGCAGTGAGGGTATCTATGCCCTGTGCTAAATCTTTAAAAAATGCATAGTAGGCTTGTTGTTGGGAATCATATTCTATACCCATCTCTCCATTCATTTCTCCATAATGGGTATAAATAATAGGGCCATAAATATCACTGAGACGATGCATGGCCTCTACCTTGATAATCTGCGCCCACGCGTAGAAATCAGTAAAGGTATCTTTGGACTTAGTCTGTGCAAAATCACAGGTTTTCATTACACAGTTGTAAGTTACTTCCCATGGCTTGTTATTCCAGTAATATAGTAACCCATAGTTGGTGTTGTTAACATTCCCTTCAAACGGCGTAGGCGCCATCATGTAACCGGAAAATATATCTGCATTCAGGTTCTGCTGCAACTGCGCAGTAGGTGGGTCGTTGTAAATTAGCAGGTTTAACTGCGCCTGTGATAAAGGTTCTCCCATCAACCGGTAATCGGCCTTCAGTTCTTCTTCATCAAAGTCGTAAGGATTTTTGTTAATCTCATCAAATTTCTTCGTACATGCACTAGCCAGCATAACAGCCAATATGGCGAATACGGTGGTTATTTTCCAATTTTTCATTTGCGAGTATTTTTAAATTCCTAATCTCAGGTTGATGCCCATGCTACGCACCGGTGGCAACCCAAATACATCTACTCCCTGTAAACCATTGCCGGTACCCATAGATACTTCCGGATCAAAAGGTGCATGCAACTCAAAAAAGAACAGGTTCCTGCCAACAATAC
>NZ_DATCVJ010000874.1:0-7543 GCF_036566945.1 Chitinophaga sp.
CCGGATGCTTTAATCTTCCATTATCTGGCAATAAAATCCTGTTTCATTGACCAGCATCATTACTTTCCCCGGCTGAAAATCCGTTCCTTCTATCCTCAATACTTTATCCCGATCTTCCAGGTCAAAATTTATTTTACTATCCGGGAAATTTTCGCGCAGCAAAGCTACAATTTCTTTTGCAGCGGCTACCCGTTTTACATTTGTTACAAAGACTTCTACCATTCCGAAAAAATTTAGATTACATATAGTTGATACCGGGATGCCCCAATAGTCGCCTCCATAAGGCTATCTGTCCTATACAATTGGCTTCGCGGTATATAGAGAAGGTGACCATTTCCCAAAGTGGGAAAGACATTTTCATTTCCGGAAAATTCAGCATACTATCCAGCTGTTCATCGGTGGCGTTTACCAAAGCAGTTCTGAGCAACGGCGTAATTTCTGTCCAGTCTTTTTGATATACATCCAGCGAAGGATAAGTTACATCATCTTTAATCCCCTGATTGTGTTTAAACAATTCATCGGAAGATGATTTTTTTTCCACTTTTAAAAATCCGGCCAGATCAAACCGTTGTTGTACCAGGCTACCTGCGAGCCAGGCAACGTGATTGGCTTTTGTATCGAGGCGCTTGTGCGCTTCTGAATCAGATAATCCAAACAGCGCTTTCGGGAAAAGTCCTGTTTGCAGATCAAACAGTGAAAGAATGCCCAGCATCCTGTTGCTTGCAGTTTCCATATTCTTATTATTTTTAGGTATTCAAACTTGTTGTAAGATAGTCGATAATCTCCTGAATGGATGATGCTGATATCGCCAATCTTAGGGGGTATTTGCGACAAAAACGTTATGTTTGCGCCGTTAACGCTAAATTGAAAACCATATGATCAAGATAGGGATCCTGCTTATTCGCCACTACAAGCTCCTAAGCCTTGCAGCCATCACAGACGTGCTTGATACCGTCAATAAGATTTACTATAAAAACGGACAGTCAACACCATTTACCATTACACTTATTTGCACAGAAGACACCGCACACCTGGCCGCTGCTTTTCCTGATTACGCTTCGCAGGGAATAGATGTTACCACTGCTTTTAACCTGGTGCTGGTACCTTCTTTTACCACCGATGATCTGAAGCAATCTATCACCGAAAACCGCGACTACCTGCCGTGGTTAAGACAACAATACAAAAGCGGCGCAGAGTTGGCGAGCTTTTGTACCGGCGCTTTTTTGCTCGGTGCTTCCGGTTTGCTGGATGGAAAAATTGCCACTACCCATGTAGATGCCTGCAGAGATTTTGTGAGCGCATTTCCGGCAGTAAACCTGTTGTCTGATAAAACTGTTACCCACGATTCCGGTATTTATACCAGTGGAGGCGCTACTTCTACCTTCCACCTGCTGCTGCATTTGCTGGAAATACACTGCGGTATTGAAATTGCGGTAAGAACAGCCAAAATATTTGCGATCGATATGGGCCGGGATAAACAATCTTATTTCAGCACGTTCCAGCCTGCCCGTAATCATCATGACGACCTCGTGGCCTCTGCCCAGCAAAAGATTGAAACCAGTTATCAGGATGTTGGTACCATTGAAGAAATGATCAAAGACATTCCTTCCAGCCGCAGAAATATTGTCAGAAGATTTAAGCAGGTAACCGGTGTAACACCTATCGAATACCTGCAGCTCACCCGTATTGAAGCCGCCAAAAAATTACTCGAACAAACGGGGCAACAAATGATGGAAGTGATTTTTAACTCCGGCTACAACGACCCCAAAGCATTCAGAAAGGTCTTCCGCAAAACCGTAGGAATGACACCTTCTGAATACCGGGAGAAGTTTAATGCGGCGAGATAAGACTAGTGTCTATCCCAGAAAAAAGGTGGTTCAATATCCAGGGTGCGGAGATACACATACCCTTGTCCACGGTGATGAATTTCGTTGTCAATAAAGTATAACAGGAGACTGCTGATTGTACCATCATACTGATTGAACGCCTTCATGTGTTTTTGGAAATCCAACCCGGCTATTTTAGGCCAGTAGTCGTTGATCTGCTCCGTTACCACATCCCACAACTGTAATAATTCTTCTTTATTGGCAGGATTGGTCAAACCGGTATGTCCCAATAATTCTTCCATGGTTTTCCAGTCGCCATCCGTAGCAAAACCATGTACGCCAGCAGAAGCAATACCCAGTACTTCCATGGCCAGCACTGATAAAGGGCGCATGCCGCCAACACTGTAGGTAAACAGTTTATCGGCCGGAAACTTCTCTACCAACCTGCGGGTCAGATCGCGATGTCCCTGCCAATGGGCCAGGAGTTGTTGCGGGGTCAGGAATACATGTGTGGTTGGTGCGGTTGCCGTTAAAGTGTTGTTTTCCATAAAGCTGTATTTTTTTGTTTACGCTACAAAGAAAACAAGGGGCTGTGACAACCCTATGTCAGCAGCCCTCAAAAAAAGTTTTAGCGAAGGGAAAAATGCAGCGAAGGGGAAGGCCTTCGGCCTTTGTCTTTCTCAGGATTAGATTGATTTTGATGATTTTGATGATTTTTCCCTTTTTTATGCAGATCTCTATCTCTGTTTTTAAAGCTGCTATAAAAATATGCGACCACTATCTGAAAAATCAAAATCATCAAAATCATCAAAATCAATCTAATCCTGATCAAGACAAGCGCCGCAGGCGCTCCCCTCCGCTCACCAGCCAAAGTAAGCCTTCGCATTCCGGTAACAAATATCCTGTATCATCCCTCCTACCAGCGCCATGTCATCCGGTATTTCGCCGCGTTCTATTTCGTCCCCGAAAAGATCGCAGAGCAGGCGCCGGAAATATTCATGCCGGGGATAGGAAAGGAAGCTCCGGGAATCCGTAAGCATGCCCACAAAGCGGGAAATAAGCCCCATATTCGACAGGGCATTCAATTGCTTAGTCATGCCTTCCTTTTGATCCAGGAACCACCAGGCGGCTCCGAATTGCACCTTGCCGGCGATAGAACCATCGTTGAAGTTGCCGGTCATGGTGGCCATGAGTTCATTATCGGCCGGGTTCAGGTTGTATATGATGGTTTTGGTGAGCTTATCCTGGCTATCCAGTTTATCGAGGAATTTTGCCAGCGCCCTTGCCTGTGAAAAGTCACCGATAGAATCCCAGCCGGTGTCCGGTCCCAACAGGCGCATCATACGGGAATTGTTATTCCTTAACGCGCCAAGATGGTATTGCTGTACCCATCCTTTTTCCCAGTCCATCATGGCCAGCTCCAGCAGCAGGGCGGATTTAAACTGTCTTATTTCGGACAGAGTCAATGATTTGCCCGCCCGTATTTTCAGAAAAATCTGTTGGATATCTGTCGCTGTAAAATCTTCCGCATATATTTCCTCGATGCCATGATCAGAAACTTTGCAACCATGGGCCGCAAAGAAGTCGTGCCTTTCTTTCAGGGCCTGCAGCAGGTCATCATAGGTATTGATGTTACGGTTGCCTGCCTGTTCCAGTTTTTGTAGATAAGCATTGTATACCTGCGGATCATCTACGTTCATGGCCTGGTCCGGGCGAAAAGCCGGGATGACCGGTATTTCAAAGCCATCCGCTTTTATTTGCCGGTGATATTGGAGATCATCTGCCGGATCGTCGGTGGTACAAACCAGTGCTACGTTGCAGCTGCGCAAAAGATGACGGACACTGTATTCGGGTGTTTGCAACAGTTGGTTGCAGGTATCGTAAATAGAAGACGCCGAGGCCGGATGCAGGAGTTCAGTAATACCGAAGTAGCGTTGCAATTCCAGGTGTGTCCAATGATAAAGGGGGTTGCGCAATGTTTGCGGCACAGTAGCGGCCCACTTCTCAAACTTCTCCCAGTCGGTTTTTTCTCCTGTACAATAACTTTCCGGCACACCATTAGTGCGCATGGCGCGCCATTTATAATGATCCCCGTATAGCCATGCCTGTGTAATATTCTGAAACCGTGTATCAGCTGCTATCTGCGCAGGCGGCAGGTGGCAGTGGTAATCGATGACAGGCATATCCTTTGCGTAATGATGATATAATTTTTCCGCGGCATCGCTATTCAGGAGAAAATTTTCATCCATGAACTTTTTTCTCATCTACATAATTTTTAAGCCTTACAATGACACTCCTCTTTTCCAGGGAATAAAATCATCCTGCCCGTTTATCACGGATTTTGCGGTCAGCGTTCCGCTGGCCACCTGTATAACGTAGTCGAGTATACGTTCTCCTGCAGCGGTGATGGTTTCTTCTCCATCTATAATAGTACCGGTGTTGATATCGATAATATCCTGCATGCGCTGGTATAATTTCGTATTGCTCGACAGTTTGATCACGGGCGCAATCGGGTTGCCGGTAGGCGTTCCCAGGCCGGTGGTAAACAGTACGATATTAGCGCCGCTGCCTACTTCTGCGGTGGTAGACTCCACATCATTGCCGGGCGTGCATAATAAATTGAGTCCTGCCTGTTGTACTTTTTCCGGATAATCCAATACCGCTACTACCGGTGAGGTACCTCCTTTTTTAGCGGCGCCGGCAGATTTGATGGCATCGGTAATGAGGCCATCTTTAATATTTCCGGGAGATGGATTCATATCAAATCCGGAGCCTGCTTCTTCTGCACGTTGCGCATAAGTGCGCATGAGGCTAATAAAGCGCGTGGCATCTGCCACCTCACAGCAACGATCGCTCATCTCCTGCTCCACCCCGCATAATTCCGGGAATTCGGCCAACACTACGGAACCGCCCAAAGCCACGAGCAGATCGGAAGTGTAACCGATGGCCGGATTGGCAGAGATGCCGGAGAACCCATCAGAGCCTCCGCATTCCAGTCCTATGCAAAGTTTACTCAGCGGCGCGGGTTGCCGTGTACATTGATTGGCGATCATCAGTCCGGCAAAAGTTTGCCGGATAGCTTGTGTGATCAGCAGACTTTCCGCGCCGGTTTGCTGCTGATCCAGGATATACAGTGGCTTGGTAAAATGTGGATCGCGCTTGCTGATTTCTTCCTGCAACATGCTGATTTGTGCATTCTGGCAACCCAGGCTCAACACCGTAGCACCGGCCACGTTAGCATGGGTAATATAGCCCGCCAGCAGGCCACAGAGTGTCTGTGCATCCTGCCGGATGCCACCGCAGCCGCCATCATGCGTAAGGAACTTAATGCCATCCACATTTTCAAAGATGCGGGCATTTCCGGGCGAGGATGCATCTTCGGTGTATATGGTTTCCAGGATGCGCGCTGCATCCGCACCTGCCTGTTGCTGTGCTACCAGCGAGCGGGTGAAGGCCGCATATTTTCCCGGACGGCTATAACCCAGTTCTGTTAACAGCGCTTCTTTCAGCACTTCCACATTTCTGTTTTCACAAAATACCAATGGTATCACCAGCCAGTAATTGGCCGTACCTACACTGCCGTTTTCCCGGTGGTACCCATTAAATGTTTTTTGCTGCCATCGGGAGATATCAGGCGCCTGCCATGCTGTTCTCCGTTGTGCAGCCAGTTCAAATCCGTTGGCAGCGTGGTGTACATTTTCCACCGCAATTCTGCTGCCTGCTGTAATGGTTGTTTGTGCACGTCCTACCAATACTCCGTACATAATCAGGGCATCGCCCTTGTCGAAGGTGGTGGCGGCAAATTTATGTTTGGCAGGAATCTTTTCCTGCATCGTGTATACAGCGCCGTTATACTGCACTGTATCTGCCTTTTCCAGGTCTTGCAGTGCTACCAACACATTGTCTTGTGGATGCACTTTTAATACTTTCTGCTTCATACCTATCTCCTTAAAAAAGTCTATGATATCGTTATTTCTGTGGCGATGCGATTGAGATAAACTGCGGGGCCTTCTGTCAGTAATGCCTTCAGCATGACGGTTACCAGTTGCGTAAAACCGGGAATAGTGGTGAGGTCCTGGCCCCACACGGCGGTGTTACTGAGTGTAATTTGTGCCAGTGTTTCGGGTGTATGCTGCTGCCATTGTTCCTGGTACCAGCCGGCATATTCGTCGGTGATACTGTAAGTAGCGTCACCACGCATGAACAACAGGTGTGCGGCAAAGCCCAGCGAAATGAGGGCCGGCACCTGTTCGGTGCGTTCGTGATAATGTAACAATACCGGCAATACCCGCATCTTCAATTTGGACGTGTACTGGGTGCAGATACTTAACCAGCGATGTTCTATGTAAGGATTGCGAAAGCGGTCCAGTACGGCGCTTGCAAAACGGATGGCGGCATCAGGACGTATATGCTTATCCGTTATAGCGGGAATAATTTCCTGCATCATCAGCGCTTCCATATAGGTGGCCATTGGCTCGTGATTCATAGCAGCCTTCACGGTATCCAGACCGGCCAGGAAAGCCAGTCCGCAGCTGAGGGTATGTGTACCATTGAGCAGGCGTAGTTTTAGTTCCCGGAATACGTTGATATCCGGAGAGAGTACCACGCCGGCATCGGATTCACTGAAAGACAAGCGTTGTTTTACGCGTTCGCTATTAGTTTCAATGGCCCATAGCCGGTATACTTCTGTCATGATCATCAGGTCGTCGTCATACCCCGGTGTAAGCGCTGCGGCTCCCGGTACAATACAATCTACCAATGAGCTACAAAAGTCATTGCTGCGTTCCAGCCAGTCGGTGAAGGCGGCGCCGAGTTCATTAAAAGCACTCAACCGCAACAGGATTTCTTTTAGCCGATGGCCATTATCCGGGATCAACTCTGTAGGAATAATCACCATACCTTTTGTTCCATCTCCGTTGAAATGAAGATACCGCTGGTATAAAAAGGCCAGCAGCTTGGCCGGAAAGGAAGCCGGAGGAGCAGCATGAATACTTTCTGCCACATATGCAATCCCCACTTCAGTGGTATTGGAAATCACGATCTCCATCTGGGGATCGGTGGCACATGCCAGGATCTGTTCCCATTGGGAGGCGGCGTTCAACACCCTGCTGATAGATGCATTGATAATATCGACGGAAACCTTGCGACCTCCTTCAATGCCCCTGACACATTGTGTATACAGGTTATCCTGTTCATCAAAAGCAGCAGTGCTGCCTTTGTCTGTCGATTTCACCACCACAATCCGGCCATTGAAATGCCCTTCTTTATTGGCTTTGTCAATGAAAGCATCGGGCAAACCTCTCAGTAATACGCCGGTGCCGAACTGCAGGACTTTTTCCGGCAGGTCGAAGCAGTTGCTGGCGGGCAGCTGTAAGGTGTCGCTCTCGTGTAAACGGGACAGTGTCTCTTTAGATAGTTTCATGCCATTATTTTTTAATCATCATTTCCATTTCATTGGCGGCTAACAGGTACGCCCCTACGCCTTTCGGATCGTTGTCGACCACCTTTTCACTGAGATAATATTCGTAGCTGCCATCCCGGTAAGGTTCGCCTCCCAGGCCCGCTACGCTGACAGTACCACCGAGGGTGATATCTCCCGTATTATTTTTCCGGATAAACTGTTTTAAAATACCGGCATAGCCTTTTGTGGCCACCTGTTTGTAAGCTATAGGAAGATAACCTAAGCGGATACCTTTCGCCAACGCATATACGAACAT
>NZ_DATCVJ010000875.1:0-5048 GCF_036566945.1 Chitinophaga sp.
GAAAACCTGCGATCCTGCTTCTTTACCAGGATTTAGTGCCGTTGGATATTTTTTTGGAAAGAAATTACAATCCGAATTAAATGTACCGATCGGATTGATCAGCGCCAATTGGGGCGGAACGGCCGCAGAAGTATGGACTCCCGCCGGAATAGTCGAAAATAATGCAGCCCTAAAGCAGGCTGCGGAAAAATTAGAACCTGCTGCATGGTGGCCTTATCGCCCGGGTAGTGCGTATAACGGGATGATATCCCCACTCACCAATTTCGCCGTTAGCGGTGTAATATGGTATCAGGGCGAAAGCAATGTCACTACCAGCAATACCTATAGCCAGCTGTTTACAGATATGATAGGCGCATGGCGAACTGCCTGGAATAAAGAGCTTCCGTTTTATTATGTGCAGATTGCACCATTTAATTATCAATATAGTAACACCGCCGCACTCCTGCGGGAACAGCAGTTGAAAAGCCTCTCCTATCCTAACACAGGTATGGTGGTGATCACGGATCTTGTGAATGACATCAAAGATATTCATCCAAAAAATAAGCGGGATGTTGGTATCCGCCTGGCTAATATGGCGCTGGGAGAAACCTATAAAAAAGATATGGCTACCCCGTACAAAAGTCCTTTGTTCAGGAGTATGGAAATAAAAGGTAGTAAAGCTATTTTATCTTTCGACAATGTACCTAATGGCTTTATGGTGAAAAACGATAAACTTCCTACAGAATTTTATATATCAGGTGCTGATAAAAAATTTGTACCAGCCATTGCAAAAATTGAAAAAGGAAAAATAACCGTTACCAGCAAGGAAGTAAAGGAACCGGTGGCCGTACGGTTTGCATTCAGCAATACGGCGATGGCGAATCTATTCAGCAAAGAAGGGCTGCCGGTAAGTCCTTTCAGAACAGATGACTGGGAGGTAGATACTACGCATATTAAATAATGATATCCCCTGAGATGGATTTCCATCATTGACAATGCCAATGATGGAGATCCATCTCTATTATATTTCTACCAAAAAATATAACTATGGAGCATTTAGTCAGGCTCCTTCGGGTAATGCCATCTCCCAAAAAAAAATTTTGCCCTCAATATTATTCATCGTAATATTGCAATAATACAATAAGATCATGGGAGCAACGAAGACAGACCTATTTACCAAACAGCAAAACGACATTGCCTTAATGGCAAAGGCGCTGGCACATCCGGCCCGTATTGCCATTCTGCAATACCTCGTGAAAAAGAACGCCTGCGTTTGTGGTGACCTGGTAGAAGAGCTGGGCCTTGCGCAGGCAACGACCTCTCAACATTTAAAAGAACTCAAAACAGCCGGCATTATACAAGGTTCCATCGAAGGTGCCAGCGTGTGTTACTGCATCAATCCAAAAGTATGGAAGCAGTATAAGGACTTGTTCAATATCTTCTTTAAAGATGTGGATCTAAAAGAAAACTGCTGCTAAAAATTTTTTACTTATATCAATCGCAATATTGCAATAATACAATCATATGTATCTTATGGCTACTGACGAACAAATGAAGGAAATCGTAAAACAGAAATATAGTGAAATCGCTTTGCAGGACAAGGCCACAAATGAATCCTCCTGTTGCGGGTCTGGCTGCTGCTCTACAGAAGTTTATAACATCATGAGCGATGACTATTCCACACTGGAAGGTTATAACCCTGATGCCGACCTCGGTTTAGGCTGCGGACTACCTACACAGTTTGCGAAAATAAAGAAAGGCGATACCGTTATTGATCTTGGCTCCGGCGCAGGTAACGATTGCTTCATTGCCCGCCAGGAAACAGGTGAAGCAGGAAAAGTAATCGGAATAGATTTCACGCCTGCCATGATTGAGAAGGCCCGCAACAATGCAGAAAAATTGCAGTTCAACAACGTAGAATTCCGGCAGGGAGATATTGAAAAAATGCCGGTGACGGCTAACGTTGCAGACGTTGTTGTTAGTAACTGTGTGCTCAACCTCGTTCCTAACAAAGATGCTGTGATTAAAGAGATCTTCCGTGTACTGAAACCCGGTGGACATTTCAGCATCTCAGATATTGTTTTACAAGGCGTATTACCTGCCAAAATCCAGGAGGCGGCAGAAATGTACGCAGGCTGTGTATCCGGCGCGGTACAAAAACAAATATACCTGGACATGATCGACAACAACGGCTTCAAAAACATCACCATTCAAAAAGAAAAAACGATCCACATCCCGGATGATATTCTTTCCAACTATTTGAACGCGGAAGAAATGGCCGCCTTCAGATCGGGCAATACAGGGATATACAGCATCACCGTGTATGCAGAGAAACCAACAGACGCTCCCTGCTGCGCTCCGGGCTGTTGCTAAACATTCACCTGATAAAAACTAAATCGCTTTTTATGACTATCCAGCCAATGACAACCTCTCATGGCACCCAGGTATTAGCTATTTATGAAGCAGGCATTGCTACCGGCAATGCCACATTCCAGACAACTGCTCCCGAGTGGTCGGCATGGGACGAGTCGCATATTAAAAGCTGCCGGCTGGTGGCGATGGACAATGACAAGGTACTAGGCTGGGCCGCCTTAACAGCCGTTTCCGGTCGTTGTGTATATGCAGGCGTAGCGGAAGTGAGCATATACGTTGCTCCGGAAGCGCAAGGCAAAGGAATTGGCCGGCAGCTGCTGGAGGAACTGATAAAGCAAAGTGAACAAAACAACTTCTGGACTTTACAGGCAGGCATATTCCCCGAAAACACCGGCAGTCTGAAAATACATGAACACTGTGGATTCAGGGTGCTGGGCCGTCGGGAGAAAATCGGCAAAATGAACGACACCTGGAGAGATACATTGTTATTGGAAAGAAGAAGTACCGTAGTGGGCATTTAAAATTTAGTACACAACAATTATGCAAAATTGTAATCCGGCTGAACGTAAAAAACTCAGCTTCTTAGATCGCTACCTCACATTATGGATCTTCCTGGCCATGGCCATAGGTGTAAGTATTGGATATTACTTTCCATCTTCCTCCGGGTTCATCAACTCGTTTTCAACAGGAACGACCAATATCCCACTGGCTATTGGCTTAATCCTGATGATGTACCCACCACTGGCTAAAGTGAAATATGAGAACATGGGTGAAGTGTTCCGTAATACTAAAATCCTTTCCGTATCACTGTTGTTAAACTGGATTGTAGGTCCTATTCTTATGTTCGGCCTGGCAGTATTATGCCTGCATGGATACCCGGAATACATGACCGGTCTTATCCTGATTGGATTAGCGCGGTGTATCGCCATGGTAATCGTATGGAATGAACTGGCGGATGGTAACCGGGAATACGCAGCAGGACTGGTAGCGTTAAACAGCATTTTCCAGGTATTGCTTTACAGTGTATATGCGTATATATTCATTACCTGGCTGCCGACTTTATTCGGTATGAAGGGTATTACAGTGGCTGTTTCAATTGGAGAGATCGCAAAAAGTGTTGGCATCTACCTCGGCGTTCCTTTTGCGGCGGGTGTAATTAGCAGATATACACTGATCGCCTGGAAAGGGGAAAAATGGTTGCAGGAAAAATATTTGCCTTTCATTTCTCCAATCACCCTGATCGCATTGCTTTTCACCATCGTAGTCATGTTCAGTCTTAAAGGTGAACTGATCGTACAAATTCCTTTTGACGTGATCCGCATCGCCATTCCATTGGTGATATATTTTGGAGTGATGTTCCTGCTGAGTTTCTTCCTCGGCAAAGTAATGGGGGCCGACTATTCAAAGAATGCTGCTATTGCCTTTACCGCCACGGGCAACAATTTCGAACTGGCCATAGCCGTGGCCATTGGTGTATTTGGCATCAACTCCGGTCAGGCATTTGTAGGCGTAATAGGCCCTCTGGTAGAAGTACCGGCATTGATTGCACTGGTCAATGTAGCTTTCTGGCTCCGGAAGAAATGGTATGGTAGCCGCACAACAATTATGGAAGCCTAGATACACAGGAGCCAGCGTATTTACCAACAATACCCATCCCTTATTATTTTTTAATATCATCTATCACATGAAAAAAATATTAGTGCTTTGCACCGGCAATAGTTGCCGCAGCCAGATAGCAGAAGGTTATCTCAGATATTTCGCCGGTAATAAAGCGGAGGTTTACAGCGCCGGCGTTGAAACACATGGCGTCAATCCGAAAGCGATAGCCACCATGGCAGAAGATGGCATCGACATTTCGGGGCATACCTCCAATAACATTACTGAGTACAGTACCATTCCGTTTGACTATGTAATTACGGTTTGTGATAATGCAAAGGAAAGATGTCCATTTTTTCCTACTACTGCACAGAAGTTTCATGAAAACTTTCCGGACCCGGCAAAGGCAACAGGATCAGAAGAAGAAGTGATGCAACAGTTCAGAGAAGTCAGGCAGATCATAAAAGATTACATGCAATCTTTTGTGGCAACTCATCTATAACACCGGCCGAATGAAGTAACACAGGAAATCCCTGAGAAAAGCGTACCAACAGGAGTTTACCGGATATTTCACAAACCTGACCGAAATAATATGTTACAGCAACCAACAATTATCTGGGAACAATTTAATGCTGAATTAAAAAAATTCATCTGTCAGAAGGTGAAACACGACGATCATTGTTATGACATATTACAGGAAGTATTTCTCAAAATATATATCAATATCAACAAAATCCAAAAGGCAGAACATATCAGGGCCTATCTGTTTCGTATTGCCAACAATGCCGTAATAGATTATTACCGGCTCACCAGGAAAAACTGTTTTTTAACAGCGTACTCCTGCCTCGGGCAAGAGCCGGAAGTCACCTCCTTGAAAGAAGAGTACAGGTTGTCAGACTGTCTTCGGCCAATGATTGACACGCTGCCTGATATTTATCGACAGGCCTTAGTTTTAACAGACCTTGACGGCATAACCCAAAAGCAATATGCAACAATAGCGGGTATTTCCTTATCAGGTGCTAAGTCCAGAGTACAGCGGGCTCGTGAAAAATTAAAAGAATTGATACAAAAATGCTGCGAGTATGAGTTTGACAAATACG
>NZ_DATCVJ010000876.1:0-3259 GCF_036566945.1 Chitinophaga sp.
CATGCAGCCGGGCATACAAAACTAACGGTGATTATTCCTGCCAGGAACGAAGCGGATAATCTGCCCGCCCTGCTGGAAGCGCTTCACCGCCAAACGTATAACCCTGCCTTGCTGGAAGTCATCATCATCGATGATTTTTCAACAGATGATACTGCCGCCGTTATTCGCAATTATCCGGCAGAAAATATACACCTGCTGGAATTAAGTCAGCATCTTGATAAACAGGAACGCCTTAATTCCTATAAGAAAAAAGCCATTGAAATAGCGATATCAAAAGCTACCGGCGACCTTATCGTCACCACAGATGCAGATTGCGTGATGGGGCCGCGCTGGATCGAAACCATGGTGCAATTCTATGAGTTGCATCAACCTAAGTTCATAGCCGCACCTGTGAGCTTCTACAAAGAACATAACTTCTTTAAAAGATTGCAGTCGCTGGACTTCATGACCATGCAGGGCATTACCGGAGCGGCTGCCGCACTGGCTTCCGGCACGATGTGCAACGGTGCGAATCTGGCCTATGAAAAGCAGGCTTTTCATGATGTAGGCGGATTTGGAGGCATCGACAATATTGCTTCCGGCGACGATATGTTGCTGATGTATAAAATCTACAGTGCTTATCCGGAAGGCGTAATGTATCTAAAAAGTGAGGATGCTATTGTGCGCACCCTGGCGGTAAATACGCTGAAAGACTTTATGAATCAGCGTATCCGCTGGTCGTCCAAGGCAGATAAGTATGAAGATAAAAGACTCACCTGGGTGTTGCTGCTGGTATATCTTTTCAATGTGGGCTTGCTGGGAATGGCTGTGGCGTCGCTTTTTCTGCCGGTATGGTGGCCCTGGTTCCTGATCATTCTATTGTTTAAAGTCACGCTGGAATTGTATTTCCTTCTGCCCGTGGCTAAGTTTTTCAATAAAACAGAACTGTTGTTATGGTTTATTCCGGGACAGATATTTCATATTCCTTATATTGTAATTGCAGGCTGGCTGGGGAAGTTCGGTAGTTATCAGTGGAAGGGCCGCCAGGTAAACTAAATCGCCTCCTTTGTCAAATATGCAATCTTCCTGGAAACGATTACGCCGCAATAAAGGCGCAGTGGCTGGTTTGCTGGTCATTACGCTGTCTGTATTGGTGGCCGTAGCGGCTTATTTGATAGCTCCCGATAATACACCGGATGCCAACAGGATGGTATTGGAAATAGAAGGACAGCACCCCGGATTCCGGATCACGATGCTGGCAATGCGAAAAGAGCATCACGTGAAGGAGGCAAATATGTATGATCGTTTATTATACGGACAAAGATCTCCTGATGTTTGGGTGCCGGTACGTTCCTGGCATTTCAAAGATAGTTTGCTGATTGTTCAACGGTATGTAGACGAAGCCGTGAGCCGGGAAGAAGCGTATTCGCTAAAGGAAATATGGTATGGCGACCGGGTACCTCCGGCAAATGCGTTCATGTCTGATGAGGAGTTGCAGCAACGTATCCGCGAAGAGCGGATTTTGCCCCGGACCTTCTGGTTGGGCACCGACAAGTTTGGCCGGGATATTTTAAGTCGTTTGATACTGGGTACGCGTGTAAGTCTTGGTGTAGGCTGTATTGCCGTGGTCATTTCTCTCACTATTGGCGTAATACTGGGCGCAGTGGCGGGGTATTTTAAAGGTCGCACCGACGATGTGGTCATGTGGTTGGTGAATGTGGTCTGGTCTATGCCTACGCTGTTGCTGGTGTTTGCACTTACATTGGCGCTGGGCAAAGGTTTCTGGCAGGTGTTCATTGCCGTGGGTTTAACCATGTGGGTGGGAGTGGCGCGTATTATCCGCGGGCAGGTGCTGGCCATCAGGGAATTGGAATTTGTAGAAGCTGCCAGGGCATTAGGTTACAGCCATATGCGTATCATAGCAAAACATATTCTCCCCAATATTATGGGGCCGGTAATGGTAGTTGCCGCCGGTAATTTTGCCACCGCTATTGTAGTAGAGGCGGGGCTTAGCTTCCTGGGAGTGGGGGTACAACCGCCGCAACCGTCCTGGGGACTGATGATTAAAGAAAACTATAACTTTATCATCACCCACAATCCTTTACTGGCGCTGGCGCCGGGGATGGCCATTATGCTGCTGGTACTGGCATTCAATTTATTGGGAAATGGATTGCGGGATGCCCTCGACGTGCGAAGTAAAATTTGATTTGCATATAAAAAAAAGCTAATTTCATACTCCTATATACACTTTGAGATGATATCATTGAAAACCTGCCTCCCGGTATTTTTAGCCTTTACATTGATTACTTTTTCTTCCTGTAAGAAGAAAAAAGGAAGTGATCCTGCGCCCAGTGTGCAGGAAGAAGCGCTGACATTTGAACTGCCGGAGATAAAACTGGGTCAGTACAATCAGGTACTGGACAGTACTTATGGTTTAAAGGTGAACATCACTTCCAAATTACCGGAAAAAGGGGTGAAGGTGACGTTGAATGTAGCTACGGAAGTAGGCAATATTCCACTGGGACAGGACAATATCGCCGATGTGAACACCACTCCGTTTATCATTACATTGAAGCACCTGAAGCCATTAAAAACATATGTAGTAACCGTTACACTGGCCTCTCTGGGTAATACGGCCAACGTGGCAACGCCCAAAGTATTTAATCTTACCAACAAGGCAGAATAACGGCGAATCTCAAAATCCGTCTCTCCCGAATCTAAAATTGTGTAGGTTTGCAAGCTCGCAGACAAAGGAATCGTTTATGCAAATTGCTGTTAATGCCGCTTGTTTACGACAGGACATGCCTGCCGATACCGGGAGAGTGGCAACTGAAATAATACTGGCGATGTGCCGGCAACAGCCGGGCCATCAGTTCACTTTATTTTTTGATGGGGAGATACCAACCGGACTGAGTTTCCCGGCAAATGTGACCAAGGTAATATTGCCCCTGAAAGGTAATAAGGCATGGCATCTTTACTGGTGGCTGGAATGGCAGCTGGTACGGGCAATGAAGCCTTTCCGTCCGGATATGTTCCTGGGCCTGGATGGTGCATTGCCGTTGAGGAGTAAAATCCCTGCCGGCCTGCTGGTAAGAGACCTGTCTTTTTTAAGAGATGCCGGTTTACAACCGGGTGTACAACAACGGGCGCTGAAGAAGAATACAGCCAAATACCTGGAACGTGCCAGGAGAATAGCGGTGCTATCGGATACCAGCAGGGAGGAAGTATTGCGCTACGCTCCTGCGGTGAAGGATAAACTTACAAGACTGGATACCGGACT
>NZ_DATCVJ010000877.1:0-8139 GCF_036566945.1 Chitinophaga sp.
GGTTTTATTGATCACTGCCTGTACGTACAACGACAAACCCTCTGTACTGGAAATGGGCTCAATCTGCGCTTCCATATAGTTTTCCACCACTACCACCGTACCGTTGGAAATTATGGAAGGCCAGTTATTTTCCTGTTCCAGAATATACTGTAATGCCCGTTGCCGGTTTTGAATCGAGGTAATATCTTCTAAAGGGTTGCTGAATAATTGCCGTAGGAATTCACGGCCTCCGGATGTTGTGGTAAAATCAAGCCGGTGAAATAGGGAATATTCTTCGTCGCGGTTAAAAATAGACAGGTCGTAGTAGGATGTTTTGTCCAGTTGCATGCAGCTTCATTTTAGTGAATATACGGTGGAAGATGCAAGGATAGAAAAATTCCATAACATTTGAAAGAAAAGCCTAAAGCAAAAAGGATAAAGCAAAAAGCCATCGAAGCAGATGATTGATGGGAATATTCGCTCCCGTCATCCACTTCGATGGCTTTTTGCTTTTTGCCTTCAGCTTTTTGCTCTTATTAGCGGCTAAATGCCAACCGCTGCCCCAGTACATTTTCATTGAAAATGCCGTCTGCATAAGCCAGATGGCCGCTTACAAAAGTATGGGTTACGGCAGCCGGGAAGGTATGACCTTCAAACGGACTCCAGGCACATTTATAATAAATGTTCTCTTTGTTTACGTTGGTATGGCCCTGCAGATCTACGATCACGCAATCCGCAAAGTAGCCTTCTCTCAAAAATCCTCTTTCCTTTATCTGGAAACAGATAGCGGGCGCATGGCTCATTTTTTCTACCACTTTCTCTATGGTGATATCGCCCTGCCGTGCATGTTCGAGCATCAGCAACAGGCTGTGTTGTACCAGCGGTACGCCCGATGGGGCCTGCAGGTAAGGTAATTGTTTTTCCTCCCAGGTATGTGGCGCATGATCGGTAGCAATAATATCCAGCCTGTCATCCAAAAGTCCCTGCCACAGCGCCGTTTTGTTGTCTGCTGCTTTAATGGCCGGATTACATTTGATCAGGTTGCCATATTGTGCATAATCATCTGCGGTGAAATGAAGATGGTGTACACATACTTCTGCAGTGATGCGCTTTTCTGCCAGTGGTAACATGTTGCTGAACAATTGCAGTTCGCGGGCAGTGGATATATGAAGAATATGCAGGCGGGCGTTGTGCTTCTGTGCAAACTGTATAGCCACCAGCGACGACTCAAAACAAGCTTCCACATTACGGATCAGCGGATGATCAGCTGCGGTGAGGTGATCGCCTTTTTCGCGCTGAAAAGCCTCCATATTTGCACGGATGATTTTCTCATCTTCACAATGGGTGGCGATCAATAATTCGCTGTTGGAAAAAACGGTTTCCAGGGTGAGATAATTATCTACCAGCATATTACCGGTAGAGGAACCCATGAATATTTTTACGCCGCAAACACTTTCTTTTTTGGCATTCGTTTTCAGAATTTCTTCCACATTATCATTGGCGGCTCCCATAAAAAAGGAGTAGTTCGCCAGTGAGTGATGTTGGGCGATGGTATATTTATCTTCCAGTAATTCCTGGGTAAGTGCAGCGGGTTTGGTATTAGGCATTTCCATAAAACTGGTCGTTCCCCCAGCTACGGCAGCGCGTGCTTCTGTGTAAATAGTCGCTTTTTGTGTGAGACCCGGCTCGCGGAAATGTACCTGGTCGTCTATAACGCCCGGCAGCAGGTGTTTGCCTTCTCCGTTAATTTCCGTGTATTGGCCGGTGACGGTGATATTAGGCGCTATTTTTTCAATGCGGCTGTTTCTGATCCATACATCCTGTACCGTGGTCTGTCCTTCGTTTACCACGGCTATATTCCTGATGAGGTAATTTTGCATGCCGCAAAGGTAGAAAAATTAGCGAAAAGCGGAGGGGATCGCCTTCGGCGATTGTCTTTATTCAGGATTAAATTGATTAAACTGATTGTAATGATTTTTTGATTTAAAGTTTTCAAATAGATCTTCTCCTCTTCTATAATAGCTTTCAGAAGAGAAAGTAAGCATCTTTATAAAAGGGAAATAAAATCACCAAAATCATCAAAATCAATCAAATCCTGGACAAAGACAATCGCCGAAGGCGATCCACTCCGCTTTATCCTTCCAGGTGAATGGAAAATACAATCATGCGGGATTGCAGTTTTTCTACCACATTCGAATACCGCAGGTTGGGATCTTTTACGTGTACGTTACCAAAACCATTGCTGATCTTGAATTCAGGTGCAAAAATGAAGCTCTCAAAGTAAAACTCAAATCCGGCGCCGGCTTCATAGCCATAGTCGCTCTTTTTGATCTTTACCAGGTCGTCTGCTCTGCGTAAACGGGCATTGGAAGCCAGGTCATAGTCGTACTTCAGGCCGCCAATGGTATATACCCGCATATTGCCAATACGGTCCGACTTAAACTTGATCTGTAAAGGAAAGCTTAGTAAGATAGACTCAATCTTTTTTTCGGTATCCTGTGGTTTGGGATAAGCCTCCCGGTAATACAGGTTTTTAGACGCAAAGATCAACTGTGGATTAAATCGCAGATCAAAATGCTCCGTCAACCTGGCATTTGCCAGCAATCCCAGGTTGAAACCCATTGTTTTCAAGGGTTCTGCCACCATAATAGAATCAGTGGCCAGGAAGGCAGGAGAATGCTCGAGTTTAAAATAGGACTGGTTTGCGGCCAGTGTAATGCCAAAGTAATAGGGTTTTGCATCGTGTTCCAGCATATTCATATTGGTCTGCGCCTTTGCGGGAAGCATACCAATCAATAACATGAATATCAGCGCGTAGCGCAGTAAATGGAACATATGCCGAATGTTAGCGTTTTGCATGTAACGGCCTGGAAACGGGTGTTAGTTAAAATAGTTCGCATTGCTTCACCCTGCGGAAACGCTTTCACAGATTCTGGCAGATAGCTATAAGCCGCCTGGCTCTTCGCTATCCATTTCCCGAGCAGCGGTGTAATATAACGAAAATACAAATTATACAATTGTTTAATAGGAAAAACCGTCGGATTCGAAAATTCAAGGATCACCAATTTACCCCCCGGCTTCAGCACACGATACATGTCAGACAGCCCCTTTTCCAGGTTTTCGAAATTTCGTACGCCAAAAGCCACTGTTATGGCATCAAACGTCTGGTCCGGAAAACTTATTGTCTCACTATCGCCGGATTGCAGCGTAATTTTATCCGTTAAACCCAGTTTTTCGATCTTTTCCCGACCATGACTCAACATTCCCTCAGAAATATCTATGCCCACAATTTTCTCCGGATGCAAGTGCTTTTCTGCCATTATAGCAAAGTCCCCTGTGCCAGTAGCTACGTCCAGCATGAGTTTGGGCTGAAGCGACTTTAAATATCCCAGCGCTTTTTTACGCCAGATGATGTCGATTCCAAGCGACATAAAGTGGTTAAGAAAGTCATAGCGATGAGCAATATCATCAAACATGGTCGCTATCTGCTCCTTCTTGCTTAATTTTGACCCTTCAAAGGGAACGATCTTCTGAACATTTGCATTTTCTGACATAGTCCGCAAAGTTAAAGAAATGTAGTATGCAAATACGGAGAGACGGGTTTTTTAATGGAACAAAGCAAATATCATTATGGTAATTAAGTCAGCAGAATATCTTATCAGTAGTCCCGATTGGGAAAAATGTCCCAGTCCTACACTGCCGGAATACGCATTTATAGGCCGTTCTAACGTAGGTAAGTCTTCTTTGATCAATATATTGGCCAACAATGAGAAATTAGCCAAAACCTCCGGTACTCCCGGTAAAACACAGCTGATCAATCATTTTGCCATCAATAATGCATGGTATCTCGTGGATTTGCCAGGTTATGGCTTCGCTAAAAGAAGTTTATCACAACGCCGCCAATGGCAGCAAATGATCGAAAACTACCTGCGCAAACGTACTAACCTGGTGAGCGTATTTGTACTGATCGATAGTCGCCATCAGCCACAGAAAATAGATCTCGATTTCGTGAACCAACTTGGCGAATGGAATATCCCCTTCAGCCTTGTGTTTACCAAAGCCGATAAAAGCACTCAGGCAGAAGTGAGCAAAAACGTAAAAACATTCCTCAATAAAATGAGGGAAACATGGCAGTTCCTCCCGCCTAACTTCGTTACTTCTACTATTAAGAAAACAGGCAGAGATGCGATACTCAACTATATTGATGAAATGAATGCGCAATTCCGGGCCATCGCCTGATGAACGCAATATCATAAAAGACAGGAAGGCCGGCATCCACCAGATGCAGGCCTTCCGTCTTTTACAGAAGGATTTACAACTCTCTTTTATAGATTAACCCCAGCGCATCGGGATTAGGATCCCAGATGTGAAGCATATTATCTTTTATGTCAATTAAGTAAGTATCCTGGTTGGCCAGGTTAAGCTGCCATACCTTGCCGGTACTGCTATTTATCTGTGTTAGTTTATAGGTAGTCGCGTTGAGCTGTAAATCGTCTACCAGTAACCTGTATTCTCCACGCTGGAAAATAGCTTCCTGCTTATTGGTGACTTTCTGTCCTTTTGCACTGAGATCACCAGTAATTTCTACCAGTAGCCACTTTCCTTCCAATTGTCCTGCGGGTGCATAATCTTCTTTTTTTCTACATCCGGCAAAAAGTATCATCAGCACGAAAGAAATTATCCACGATGTCATTTTCATATAAAAAATATTAATTGCCCAATAGCTTGCAATGGGCTATAGTTTGATTGATTCTTTTCTGGAAATCATCCATGTAGGGCACGCTGGTACCGGTGTCTATCGAAATGTTGCTGGTGTCTGCCGGTGTTGCCTGTATATAGGTAAATGTTTCAAAAGAGTTGTCGGCCGCACCGAGTAAACTATAACTGCTCACCAGTGTATCTGCTTTAATGGTGGAATGCGGAAAGCTGCTGAGATAGGGTTTCAGGCTGTCATGCACGTTCCCCGGTAACTTTATGGTGTCACTTTTTCCACCGGTATAAGTGATTTCATAACTCGCATCGGCTGTGATCTGCAGCTTTTTGGTATGCGGTACCGGCACATTGCCGCCACCGAAATTTACAAAAAGTGCATTGCTGCCGGAAACAGCAGTAGCAACGGTCTCCCCGCTTTTACTTTTACAGGCAATCATACTGATGGAAGCAAATAGTAGAGATGCAACCAGTGATTTTGAAAATGTCATCATCAACATATTTTATGTATTAAGCCCGAGAATAGGGAGACCGTTGCCATTTAGCTAAGATGTAAACGAGCCATCCGGTAGTGTTTATGAGAAAAGGATTAATACTCCAGCAAGTGGCAATTTTTAATAGTCTGCTCAACGTTTAGCTGAAAATCCTGCATGTAAGGCACGAAGGTATGCCAGGCTATTTTGATACTGGCGGTGTCGGCCGGAGTCTCCTGTATAAAAGTGTATGCTGTATAGGGAACATCTGCTCCGCTCCCGAAATCATAACGGCCCTCATTGGGATCCGCTTTGACAGTTGCCCGTGGAAAGCTGCTCAGATAGGGTTTCAGGCTATCGTGAATATTACCGGGTAATCGCCTGATGTTCGGTTTACTTTCACCGGTATAACTGATTTCATAGCTGCCAGCCGCCGTGATCTGTATTTTTTTATAGGGATGCTCAGCTGACGCAGGAGCGGTATAGCCGCCGGCTATTTCAATAAAAAGCGCGTCGCCTTTGGGGGTAACTGCTTTATCCTTTTTACAAGCTACGATACTGATAGAAGCGAATAGCAATAAGGCTATCACTGATTTTGGTGATGTCATTGTAAAGGGTCTTTTGTATGTTATGTTAAGCGTGGGAGTGGGGAGAAAGTTACAATTCCGGGCAAGATTTGTAGGACTAGATAAGGGGAGGAAAAGCCACCCGACATGGTATCATGTCAGAAAATATTTGAGAGAGGTACAAAAAACAAGCGCCTTAGTTCACTATTTTATTGGCGCAACTGCTGCTGGCAAAGGCTTCTGGCTTGGCTTTGAAGGCAAAGCCCATACCGAGAATATAACCCATTGCTTCACGCAGGGCCAGGTTACTCTTGAACTGAGGATTGGTATTGATGTCTGCGTGTACTTCCATGTCTACATCATACTCGGTAAACAGGTCGCACAATTCATACGCAATTTCAATACTCTTGGCTACTTCTACCAGCATGCGCTCTTTGATAGAATAGCGGTCTTTGGTTTTTTCGTTGTGGATAAACATAAATCCGCCGTGACCTTCCCGCAGGAAGACGATCACCGTAGCGAATTCAGTATCCACTCCTTTTACCTGGGAGTCAGTGCCAATGCATACTTTCAGCCGAAAGCCCCTGGCGGTTTCGCGCACAATGGCTTGTCGTACTTCTTCCTTTACCGGAAGGTGGATAACCTCTCCATTAAATCTTCTCCATTGCATAAAATGTATATTAAAGGGTGAACATGCAAATTGGGTTATGCTATAATGCCTGCCTGTTGAAGTAATGCCATGCGTTTGGTGGGGCAACAATATGGGATGCGTTCATTGGGGGATAACAGCAATATAAACGAATATACGAAAAAGCTGTTAGCAATAACCAACAGCTGCACATTTATAAAAACAAGAAGATTTGAACGGGAGATATAGCTAAAACTGGCCAGTACTCAGCAACACCAGTGTACAGGCTTCTACCGGCTGAATATTATGTTGCCTGGCAATATCTTCCAGTTCTTCATTTTCCGCACCCGGATTAAAGATAATGCGGCGCGGTTGCAGCTGCAGGATATAATCGTAATACGCCTTCTGGGCCACCGGATTGAGGTACATCGTAACAGTATCCACTTTTTCCAGCGGTGGATGTGCAGTAATCACCGGAATATCTCCAATCGTAGCTTCGCGGCTCCCAATAGCCACTACCGGATGGCCTTTGGCAGTAAGTCTGTTCACCGCCATGTTACTATATCTTTCCGGATTGGGCGATGCTCCCAATACCACGGTAAGCTTTTTATCGTTGCTGGTTTCCATACCTCTAATTTACGAAAATCAAAGTAAGTGATAAGCGTGCCGGGGCAGATGTGGCAATATATCATCGAAAGCATTTTTCAATACCGGAAATGTAAAAGTAAAACCTGCCTGCAATGCCCTGGAAGGTACCACCCACCTGCTTTTCAACAACAACTCCGTTTCCGTACCAATGAGGAATGCCCCCACTTTTAACAAAGACGCCGGCGCGGGTAACCCAAACCGCCGCCCGGTAGCATTCCGCAACGATTGCATGAAGACTTTATTGGTAACAGGATTGGGCGCCGTACAATTGTAAGTGCCGCTGAGTGTTTCATTTTCGTATAGCCATGCTATCATCCGGCATAGATCGGTGATATGTATCCAGGTAAACATTTGTTGCCCGCTGCCCTGCTGCCCGCCCAGGCCGAACTTTACCAGGTTCAGGTAGGGCTGCATTACGCCGCCCGGTTGCCAGCCTAAGGTAACGCCTATACGTAATATTATTTTTCGTGTATGCGGCAGGGTAGTATCGTTGAAAGTTTTCTCCCATTGTTTACATACCTGTACAGAGAAGTCATTTGCTATCTCTCCGTTAAATTCATCCATGGGGCGGTCTTCCGCATACCGGTAAATAGTAGCACTGCCCGCATTGATCCATACTTTGGGTGGATTTTTTAACCTTTGAATGGCGGCACCCAGCACGCTGGTGGCGTTTATTCTACTATCCAGTATGGCTTGTTTGTTTTGCGGGGTATAACGACAGTTGACGCTTTTGCCGGTGAGATTAATCAACAGATCGGCGTTTTCCAATGCGCGTGTCCATTTGCCGGTGGTTTTACCATCCCAGGCTACATAGCTGATCCGGCCAGTGGGCCGGCGTGGGGTACGGGTCAGAATGATAAGATCGTTATCCTCCCCGAAATGTTCCATCAGACTATTACCAATAAAACCGGTGCCGGCAGCAATAATGATGCGTTTATTTTTCATGGGGATCAAGCGTTTTTAGTTGTTCATAAAAGGTCAGAAACAAGTAGTAAATCATGAGTACCGGGGAACAATATGCCAGTAATATCATAGCAAATAAGGCAAAGCCAAGGTCGAGGATACTGAGTACCAGCAGGACGGCGCAGAGTATGAGTACGGGAATCAACAACCAGTGATATATCTTCCTGAAAAA
>NZ_DATCVJ010000878.1:0-5695 GCF_036566945.1 Chitinophaga sp.
GCCTTCTTTGCCCCTTTATACCTGGATTCCGTATTTGCCAATTCATCCGATATTCCCGGCCGCACCATGCCGAAATACGTTTTACCCGGACTGGAATTCTATGAAGGCGCACAACTGGCACTGGATACCCTCCAACAACAGGGCTACAACCTGAAAGTAACCGTTTACGACAGCAAAGCAAAACAGAATGTGGCTGCTATTATCCGCAGCAAAGCACTGGATAACACCGACCTCATTATTGGCTCCGTTAGCAATCCGGAACTGAAAGAACTCAGTGACTTCGCCAAAGAAAAAGAGATCAATCTCGTTTCCGGCACCTTCCCTAATGATGCCGGCATCAGCGACAATCCTTTTTTATATATCTCCAACAGCACCCTGAAAACACATTGCGAAGCCATCCAGAATTATGTGCAGGACGGTTTCGCTAATAAAAATATTGTCTTGCTCCGGAGAAATACTGCCTTCGAAGCTAGATTGGCAGCAGATTTCAAAGCATCCTACGATAAAATGGACAATGCTAAGAAAACAAGGATCAAAGAAGTGATCTGGAGTGACGCCACCTCTACAGACGAGATCTCTAAATATCTGCTGACAGACCGTACCAATATTATCATCGTCACTGCATTGGATGAAACCGGCGCCAAAAACCTGCTACGTAAGCTGAGCGTTTCTGCCGCCACCTATCCCCTGCAAATCTTTGGTATGCCTACCTGGGACGTGATTAAGCTGAAAGAGCCGGAGTTTAAAGGATTACAGGTGTATTATTCATCTCCCTACTACAACGACAAAACAGATTCCTACAGCAGATATATCGCCGATTATTTCCGCAGGGTGTACAAAGCACGCCCGTCTGACATGGCCTACAAAGGCTTTGACGTGACCTACTATTTTGTAAAACTGTTGCATACCAACGGTGTGTATTTCAATGGCATGGTCAGCGAAGCGCCTAAAGTAATTACCAGTTACAATTTCCTGCCGGTATATCTGAAAGAAGGAGAAGCAACACCTTCCTACTTTGAAAATAAAAATATCTATATCATCCAGAAAGGAGATAGTTCCGATATTAAAATGAATAAATAGTTTGCCCTGCAAGGGACCTTCTTTCGTGCCATGGCGCTTGCCATGGCACGATTTTTTTTGCGTATATTCCCTTGTATGAATGTGTTGCAATTTACCGACAAAGGCATCTACTGTCCGGCAGGTGATTTCTACATAGATCCCTGGAAACCCGTTAAGCGCGCGGTGATCACACATGCGCATGCTGATCACGCCCGCGCAGGCAATCAATACTATTTATGTGAAAACGCCTCCGTTCCGCTATTGCGTCTCAGACTGGGCAACGACATCCACGTTCAGGGAATTGCATACGGCGCTTCCCTGTTTTTTAACGGGGTAAAAGTGTCGCTTCATCCCGCCGGGCATATGATAGGCTCCGCGCAGGTACGGGTAGAACAAGACGGCGAAGTGTGGGTAGCCAGCGGAGATTATAAACTTGAAAATGACGGCTTGTCGGCCCCTTTCGAACCACTGCGTTGCCATACCTTCATTACGGAATCTACCTTTGGATTACCCATTTATCGCTGGGAACCACAACAACAAATTTTCGATAACATCACCCAATGGATATATGCCAATCAGCAGGCGGGCAAAGCCAGTGTGCTATTGGCTTACAGTCTTGGCAAAGCACAACGGCTGCTTTATCACCTGAAAGACAAAGTCGATCACTTTCTGTCGCATGGCGCTATTGCCATTCCACACGAAATATTATTACAGGAAGGCTGGCCATTGCCACCTGTAGAAAGAATTACACCGGAAACGCCCAAATCTGCTTTTAAAAATGCAGTGATTATAGCACCGCCTTCGGCAGAAGATAATGTATGGATGCGCAGGTTCCAGCCCTACGCATTGGGTGTGTGCAGTGGCTGGATGCAGGTGCGCGGTAATATGCGCCGACGCAATGCAGATGCTGGATTTGCCCTTTCTGATCATGCAGACTGGAGCGGCCTGCTGGAAGCTGTTACCGCTACCGGAGCAGAACAGGTATATGTTACCCATGGCTTCAGCAGCGTTTTTGCCCGTTATCTGAATGAAAAAGGAATCGCTGCCAAAGAAGTAACAACTTCCTATGGAGACGAAGAGCTGATTACTAACCCTGAAACTTAAGCCGTGCAACAATTTGCCCAATTGGTACAAGTATTAAGCAACAGCACCAAAACCAACGAAAAGCTGGAGGCGCTGAGCCAATATTTTGCCACCGCCCCCGATAAAGACAAAAGCTGGGTGCTGGCATTGTTTTCCGGCCGTCGCCCTAAACGAACGGTCAACAGTACACAGTTGAAAACATGGTGTATGCAGGCGACTGCAATCTCCGACTGGCTGTTTGAAGAATGTTATCACACGGTGGGTGATCTGGCAGAAACCATCGCACTGTTACTCCCGCCACGCACAGCTCCCATAGCTGCGCCCCTGCACTATTGGCTGGAACAGCTGCAGCAACTGGAAAAGGAACCGGAAACCACCAAACAAACGTTCATCCTCAATGCCTGGAATGCATTGGATAGTGGAGAAAGGTTCGTATTTAATAAACTGATCACCGGCGGATTTCGTATAGGCGTGTCTCAGAAAATGATGGTAAATGCACTGGCAAAAACATATCATATAGAAGCCGCCGTTCTTTCACATATGATCAGTGGTAACTGGGATCCCCGAAATGTAACGATAGAAGATTTATTGCATCAGCATACTACCGGCGCAGATGCATCCCGCCCTTATCCCTTTTACCTGGCCTATGCGCTGGAAGGATTACCGGAAACATTGGGTATAGAAAAAGACTGGCAGGCAGAATGGAAATGGGATGGTATACGCGGACAAATTATTAAACGAACCGGTCAGCTATTCGTATGGTCGCGGGGAGAAGAACTCATCACCGAAAAATTCCCTGAATTTACACCGCTGCTGGCCGCACTGCCGGATGGCACCGTACTGGACGGAGAAATACTCACCTTCGCCAACGGTATGCCCCTGCCTTTTCAAACCCTGCAAACCAGGATCGGCAGAAAAAATGTTACCCGCAAACAATTGCAGGAAGCACCGGTTATTTTTCTTTCTTATGATTTACTGGAATGGGAAGGAGGTGATATCCGGGAGAAGCCAATGGCAGAGCGCCGCGCCTTACTGGAACAATTGGTACAGCAAACAGCCCTCGCAGTATTGCAGCTATCGCCGGAAATTATTTTTGATACCTGGGAGCAACTAACTGCTTTACGCACGCAATCACGCGATAGAGGCAGCGAAGGACTGATGCTCAAAAAGCGAATCGCTCCTTACCAGGTAGGCCGTAAACGGGGAGATTGGTGGAAATGGAAAATCGATCCGCTCACCATTGATGCTGTGATGATTTACGCGCAGAAGGGCCATGGCAGACGCTCCAACTTATACACCGATTATACCTTTGCCGTAAAAGACGGAGAACAATTAGTCCCTTTTACCAAAGCCTATTCCGGTCTTACAGATAAAGAAATTACAGAAGTAGATAACTGGATCAAACGGCACTCCCTGGAAAAATTTGGTCCTGTGAGAACCGTACAACCGCAACTGGTATTTGAAATTGCCTTTGAAGGTATTGCGGCCTCCAATCGTCACAAGTCCGGTGTGGCACTACGTTTTCCACGTATTAACCGGTGGCGGAAAGACAAACCTGTTGCCGATATAAATACGCTGGATGACCTGAAAGAATTACTGCGGCTGAATGGCCATCAACCCGACGCCTGACTTACCACGTTGGTAAAACAGCAACAGTTGTCCGATGGCACCCAATGCCAACAGCATCAATACAGTTAATCCGGCCCCATATGCACTGATCCCCTTCGTACCGGCCATCTGCATTACCAACCCCACCAGCGACAAGCCCAGTCCTCCTCCAAGCGCATTAGCCGTACCATTGATACCTGAAGCCAGTCCCTGCTGCCGCTCCGGTACCGAGTGCACCGCCAATATTGTCACACAGGGAAAAGTAATAGCCATACCAAATGAATTAATGCAAGCCACCGCACAAAAAATAAATAAAAGCGTGTAGTCCGTAAAGTAGCTGCCAACAAAAAACAGGATACCGCATAACATACATACATTACCGATGATACCCGTTTTCACTACTCCCAGCTTGTGGAACAAATGAGGTAACACAAATTTTGAAATAATACCCGATAGGATGCTGAAAGGGAATAACAACAAACCAGCCTGTGAAGAAGAAAAATGAAGATCCTGCTGCAGATACAGCGTCAGCATAAATATATAACTCAGGAAAACACTGCCGAGCAGCACGGCGCCTACATTTCCGGTGATCACACCCGGTAACCGGAACAAGCTGAAGTCGACTAACGGAGACGCGTGTACGCGTTCGCGTCGTACAAAAAATACACCTGCTACCACAAATAAAAACAGCCCTGACAAATACTTCGTATAGTGGTGACCGATATTACCCAGGTCATGGATCAGCCAGGCGGCCAGCATCATTAACCCGGTGATCAGCATTGCACTCAACGCATTATTCAACGGCTTCACTGCGTGTTTTTCATCTGCCGGGATATATACTACCGCCAGTATAATGACCAGGCCTATCACGGGTACATTGATGAAAAATACCCATTGCCAGCCCAGGTAATGACTGATTAATCCACCTATTGCCAGACCGGTGGCAAAACCAATTCCGGCCATGGCGCCAAAAATGCCCAATGCACGATTCCGGGCAGCGGGTTCTGTGAAGGTATTGGTAATAATGGCCATGGCCGCTGGAATGGCCAATGCCACGCCGGCTCCCTGTAAAGCTCTGCACACCAGCAGCCACGCAAATGAAGGCGAAAAACCTGCCGCCAGCGATGCCAGCACAAAGGAAACCGCTCCTGTAATAAATATCTTTTTCCTACCCTGGGTATCCGCCAAACGCCCACCCAGCAATACCAGGCCGGCATAAAATAAAACATATACCGTCTGGACCCATTGAATAGCATCTGCGCCAAAATGAAAAAATAATTCCATCTGCGGAATCGCCATGTTAAGCACTGATACATCCAGTGCTTCAAAGAATATAGCCATGCAGGCTACTGTTAAAATGATTCGTTGCTGTTTCACTGTGCAAACCTATAAAATCATTTCATTAGTGATTTATTCTGCAAAAATTTAGAACACTTCACTATTTTAAGCCAATAAAATAGATATTTGTTCCAAATACAATGCATCATGATCAGCAAAAAAGAACATCATACGGATACACCCCTTCACCTCGACGAAAAAGATATGGGCATTCTGCGATTATTGCAGGTAGATGCTAAAATGACGATCCGGGATATTGCCGGTCAACTGAACCTGAGTACAACCCCCGTATACGAACGTATCCGCAAAATGGAACAGGCAGGCGTGATTAAACAATATGCGGCCATTGTAGACCCCCGGAAAATAAATAAAAGCCTCACGGTATTATGTTATATCACCCTTAAAGAACATAATAAAAAATGTGGCAAGAAATTTATCCAGGAGATCTTAAACTTTACAGAAGTAACAGAATGCCTGAACATTTCCGGAGAATTTGACTTCATGATAAAAGTACAGGTAAAAGATATGGATGAATACCGTGAATTTTATGTGAACAAACTGGGTGAGTTAGACAATCTAAGCCATACTCAAAGTATATTTGTGATTT
>NZ_DATCVJ010000879.1:0-4058 GCF_036566945.1 Chitinophaga sp.
TTTATCTGCCGGCACTTTCAGGGTAAAAGGCGATTGTACCAGGTGTGCGCTGGCACTCATACTCACCATGCGATCATCGATAGTAACGACATAGCTTCCGTTTGTTTCATAAAAATTAACCGGCAATGGTTTGGAAGAATCAGCGGCCATCTGGAAAATAGTCAGAAAGCGATCGCGTTTATTGGCTTCTTTCGGTGAAATCATGATGCGGTGTGCACTCGCTTCGGGCTTATTGGAATTTACTTTGTACTGAAACTCAAATGTACTATTGGCTTTATCCCCGCTCAGGATGTCTGTTTGCCGGTCTTTAGCGGCCGGCACCAGCATATCAACATATGTTTTGCCGCTTCCTCCATTTAGTTCATTGTGCAGCATTACACCGGTGGGTGTTTGCAGGGGTTCTTTCAGGGTATTGATCTGCCAGTATTTTTTAAATTCGGGCTTAGAAGTGGTCATATCATCTGTTAAGATAATCACGGCAGGCACATCTGATCTTTCCAGGTTGAGGAAGCAAAAGCCCCGTGTATAGCTACTCATCTTTGCCGTATACGCTGCGGTTAAATCTGCTTTAAAATAGCTATAGGAAGGCGTGTTTTTCGATGGGCCAAAATCAGCGGAAGACACGCTGCCGTAATTGAACCATGGATCTGACATGGTTTCGGCGGGCGTTGTCGGGAATCGCTGACTGAAGCGCGAACCGCCGTCCCTTGCTTCCGTTCTGAATAACAATGGCTCCTGAGGATCTCTTGCCAGCATCATACTGTGAGAGATGGAACGTTTATTAAAATTGAAATCGTATGGTGGGCCGTAAGATAAATACAGCCCGATACAACCCACCTGCATACCATGATAATAAATTTGTAATTCGCCCGCATCGGCATGTTGGTGATTACCAAAATGATAACCGCCGCCTTTTATGGCCGCAATCACATCATTGCTGTTGGGCGTATTATTCCATCCGGTTCTTGCAATCATGGAGCCCAGCACCGGACCGAAGTCTTTGGTCAATGGAAGTGATGCAGTACTGCGTTCCGCCTTCAATGCCGGATCATTCACTAACAGGTACAACACCGGATTATCAGGCAAGCCCCCTTCTCTTTCAAATTCGCCTTTTATCAATGGCTTATTGGCGTAGGCATAACATAGCAGCATGGTCTGGGGTTGTTTCCAATAGAAAGGTTTTCCATTGGGAGGTACGTTAAATACATCTCCATCATGCAGCATGGCGCCATTGGGCAGCCGCATATACAACCAATAGAGCGGTAAGTTTTTGATGTTATCATCAAAGACCGGGGCGCCGGTCATGCGGTAATACAACCAGGCGGCATGCATTTCCCAGCCAAAACGATAGGCGCCATAATCTACGCCCTGGTTATGCCGCGGTGATTGATATTCAAATTTCCGCATCGGTACCAGTTGTTCTAAAATAACGTAGGAAGTATATTGATAAGGAAGCGGATCTTCATCATACACGGCAATGCTCATGGCCAGTAAGTCGCGACTCACCTGCGCTTCATTACCATGACCATTGATGGCGCTGTTGTCAAAAGGGGGCCAGCCTATTTCCATGTCCCTCGCCAGGCGCATCAGATTTTTATACAATGCCCGTTTCTCCGGCTGACTTAAAAGATCGTAACACCAGTCATATACGAGGGAGCCTTTATAAATAGCGCGGCCAATTTCCCGGGTGATATCGCCGTATTTAACGTTGCCAAACTCAAGTACAGACAGATAGTTGTTCATCAACTGAACAGCTTCCCTACCCACCTTTTTATCTTTCGTCATGAGATAATAAAAGGCTTTTGTTTCAGCAGCCTTTTCTATTTCATCGTTATAGGATATTTCTTTATCGGGATTAAATGGAAAATGAAAAGGTGCTAATGCCTGCTTCTTTACTGTCTCCCAGGCGGCCTGGTTTTCCCCGGTATTTAACCGGGCTTTTATCATGGGTAAGGATTGGTCATTTACCCAAAGACGTGGCCTGCTTTTAGGAGGTACCACGGTAGGCTGGTAATTAATGGCTTCTTTCGGAATCGCCGGTGGGAGGTAATCCTTCCATTCAATACCTTCCAGACGTATTCCTTTCGGCAGCCATATTTTTATCTTCTGTGCCTGGCCTGTTAATTCAAATTTACCGGCTGTTTGTGTGCCATGATTCCAGGTATCGAACAGAATACGTTTGGTGGGACGTTGGTTATCTATCTGAATTTTAATAAATGCCGTTCCCAGTTTTCCATTTTTGATCAACTCGTTGAGATCTGCTGTGGTAACTGCGTAGGTATTCATTTCGTATATCCCTGGCCGTGGTACTTTCACATTAAACACCGCGTCAGGTGCTACCTGATTGCTATCCGCATGTTGCTTGAGTGCCAGCCATTTGATATGATGCTGGCTATCTTCTATCGCTTCGGTGGTGCGGGTGTTTATTTCTGCCTTATCTGCATACCATTTGTTTGCATACGGTTCCTTTGGTTGAATGGTTTGTGAAAATCCAATCAGTGAAGTCGTAGTCCATGCGATCAAAAAAAGAAATGCTTTCTTCTTGTTGACGGTCATCGGGTACTTTTTTGTTACGATCCGTTTTTCCGTGTTACACATGCTGTTTGCTATTATGAATTCAAAGGAGGAATAATGTGGGCAGGTATCTCCAAAACAAGCGTTTTGGTTTCCCGGCGATATTAGTTTTGGCAAGTCGTTCTAAAGCACCATGATATTACATACAATTATAGGTGTTTTTTGTATACAAAACAAGAGAATACAGGTAAACAAAGCGTCGATATCCCATTGCTTTTCATTTAGCCGATAATCGCCAGCAGGCCATTTAAAAGATCATACAGGCAATAACACCATATATTAGCCGCTCTTTCCGATGGACGGTAATAGCCGGATCGATAATTTTGTAAAATTATTTTTTGTATACAAAAAATATGTATATTCGTAAACAATAAAACTAGTATCATCAGAAAAAAGACCGACGCAAACGGTTATTATGTAGATCTCTGGCTATTCCTTTTTTAAATTGGCCATGCATTAAGTATAGAAGAAGATCCGGTGAAGTGCCACGCAACAGTTTAAGAAAAACCAGCCAGCAGAAAGAAAAAAACCAAAATTATTCCAGCGCAACAACAGCTGGAGATGATTCCTTTCGCGGAATCCTTCACTGATTTTTCTAAAGAAAAAAAATAAATACGAAAGTCAACCAATCAAACCGGCATTCATCTCTTGCTGTCGGTTTTCATTAAAAAAACTATACCAGGTATCAGCGCAACAGTGGATGGTGTATTGATGCGTGTGGCTATTAGCACATGAGCCACGTCGTCCCGGCTTAAGCAATATTTATTTTTAACCTGTAATTTAAAAATATGGTTTTTAACATCCATGCCAAGCGTAATAGCGCATTGCGACCTGCTGTTACGTCCACACCTGGCCTATCGAAACTTTGCATGATAGCAAAGCTTACTTTTCTATTAATGATGTTGGGAAGCATCCGGGTATCCGCTGCTATTAACCAGGACACCGTCATTATCAGCGGTACCATCACTGATAGCACAGGCACCCCGATGCCAGGCGTATTGGTAAAGGTATCCGGCGCCTCACAGGCGACTACTTCAGATGTGAATGGTCATTATCGTTTGGCCCGCATCCCGGAAGGCGCCACGCTTATATTTAGTATGATGGGCTATGTACCACAACAAATAAAAGCCAGTGGCAGTCAGCTGAATGTACATTTAAGAACAGGTACACGCATACTGGATGAAGTGGTGATAACAGACGGTTACCGAACCACTACCAGGGCTGCCAACACCAGTGCCATTGGTACCATAGGTGGTGCCGCTCTCGAAAACAAACCCTTCTCTACATTTATGCAATCCATGCAGGGAAAAATAGCCGGTGTTTCCGCGCCATTAACCAGCGGCCAACCCGGTGGGAATGTCAACATCAGGATTCGTGGCGTAGGCTCCCTTTCCTTATCATCTGACCCGCTGATCGTAGTAGATGGCATGATCGTGAACTCGGGCAGTTTATCCGGCGCCGTTACCACTTCCAATGCGCTCGCT
>NZ_DATCVJ010000880.1:0-12220 GCF_036566945.1 Chitinophaga sp.
CGGCCGCAACGACTACCGGTTCCGGCAGCGTGGTAATTTTGCGGGTACGTTGTTTTAAGAAGGAAATAATTTCGGCATCTGTCTGGAAGCGTCCGCCGATGTTCACAAAGTGTTTAGCCAGGAGATCATAGCGTTTCGCCATCAGGTAGGCCCATACATGGAGAAAGTGAATGCCATCAAATACAATGGCTTCGTTGGTGATATATTCATCCAGCGTTTTAGTAAAATAGACGGGATGTTCTGTCCAGTGCATGCTGGGTTTTATATGATGACTGATATGATAGCCATCATTCCAGCACTTGTGGTTATATTTTGTATTGATGCAGGTAATACTGTTTTTGTAAGAATTTTCCGGATCGTTTTCCGCTATGAAGGCATGTTGTGCCCAGTTGCCCACCATCATAATAACACGGGAAATGAGGAAGGGTAATATAAATACTACGAAAGTAGCCGGGAAATTAATAAAGGATAAACCGATACAGGCGCCAATGAAAAGGACCTCTCCCCTTACCAGCTTCACCATTAGCTTTGTTCTTTTTCTGCGCAGGTGATAACGCGCCGTATCGTACACGCCCTGTGTTACGAAGTTAAACAGGTACAGGAGGAAACTACGGAGCGAGTCGCGTTGATACATCATGGTACAGCTATCATCGTCCGGCATATTGTTTTCCGGGTGGTGCATACCGATATGATGTGAGTAATAGCCTTCCGGCGTTTGTCCGAACAGCGGGCCAATAAACCAGGGCAGGTAATTATTCCAGAACTGGTATTTTTTTATAAAGAACACCCGGTGACTGGTACAGTGCAGCATCAGCCCAAAGGGGCCTTTGAAAGTAAGGTTGTTGAGGAATTGATAGGCAATGGCAGCCGTCCACCATATCCAGTTATTCATACCCGGTATATACATGATGATGGCCAGGGGCCAGAGCGTCAGGGTAATTTTAAAGGTCAGGTATACGAAAGGAAGATCGCGTTCATCCCTGATCCAGCTTTTAAAAAGACGATCAAGTGAAGTTTCATGGGTAGGTTTTACGTAAACTGGATCTGTAAGTTGTGAAAGAGACTTCATACGCACTATTAAATTTACTACAGTTGTAATAATGTTGGCAAAACGGAGCCGGTGAATTACTATAACGTGCCCCAGGGATATATATTATTTCCGCGTAGGTTAACTGAAAGATAACCATTTTTTTCTTCCCGGGTAGGAATTACGGGTATTTTTGTAATTTCCGTTCCAGCATGTATCTGTCAGATGGGGAATACCCCGAAAATTATAACTGTCGGGTATTTGTGAGAGGTTCCTATAGTATCTGTTTTATATATGCCAAAACCAATCACTATACATGAAGAGATTAACCCTTAAAGATGTTGCAAAAATGGCCGGGGTGGCGCCTTCCACTGTTTCGTTTGTATTAAACGGGAAGGGGAAGCAAATGCGTATCCGCGATGAGGTGGCCGCCAGAATTATGCAGGTGGCAGAGAAGTCGGGTTATGAACCCCACCGCATGGCGGTGAATCTTCGCACCGGACAATCCAAAACGCTTGGACTGATTGTAGAAAGCATCTCCGGGAGTTTTTTCGCGAGTTTGGCTAAAACAATTGAAACCGAAGCAGAGCGGAGGGGCTACAATGTAGTATACTGTAGTACGGAGAACAATGCCCAGAAAGGCGGTGAGTTAATCCGCATGCTGGGCCGGCAAATGGTAGACGGCTACCTGATCACGCCAGCCCCCGGTATGGAAAAGGAAATACAGCATCTGGTGCAACAGCATAAGCCGGTGGTGCTGATGGATAGCTACTTCCCGTCTATTAAAACACCCTATGTACTCATTAATAATTTTGATGGGGTACAGCAGGGCATGAAACACCTCATCGGCAAAGGATTAACAAAGATCGCCTTTGTGATGGTAGATGTAAAGCTGATACAGATAGAAGAACGTTTAAGAGGCTATGTAACCGCGCTGAAAGAACACAAGATCCCTGTAAAGAAAAAGTATATCCTGCAACTGCAATATCACAAGCAGCGCGAAGATTCACTGAAAGAGCTACAGGACTTCATAGAAGCCAATCCCGACCTGGATGCGATCTTTTTCTCTACCAACTACCTCGGTATCCTGGGACTGGAAGTCATTGCCCGCATGGGATTGAAGATGCCGGATGATATTTCGGTGCTTTGCTTCGATGATCACGACATCTTCCGTTTATATCCACCAGGTATTTCTGTGATAGAACAGCCGATTGAGGGCATCGCCAAAACCGCCATAGACCTGCTGATGCATCAGTTGGACAAAAACAGTGGTCCGATGAAGAAAAGCGCCATCGAGCTGCCGGGTAAGTTCATTTTGAGAGGATCGGCTTAAAGGGGGTGATGTTTGCCGGGGAAGCCACCAAATGAACACGCAGCCGCTGGGATACCTTTCCCGCGTCTGTCCTGTCTTTCGAAAAAAGCATTAAATACTTGCAAATGCTGGAAAAATATTTATACTTTTAGTACCAGCTTTTGAAATAAGAGAAAAAAGGATTCGTGGAATCTTTTTTTTCTGGACCTGTGCTAAATCGATTTTGTTAAAATTTCACGTTAACTTACGCAAGCTTTGCTTGTTATAAGCGAAACGATCATTTTTGTTGTTTATAATATCTAATCATGAAAAAAGTTGGACTGTTAGCAGCCGCTTTATTATCCCTGCATGGTGCATATAGCCAAACGGTAAATAAAGTAGCTGAACCGGCGGAATGGGTGAACACCCTGATGGGCTCCGATTCTAAGGTGAGCTTATCAAATGGTAATACCTATCCTGCTATTGCCCTGCCCTGGGGAATGAACTTCTGGATGCCACAAACCAACACCATGGGGAATGGCTGGGCCTATCAATACACCGCTGATAAAATCAGGGGATTCAAACAAACGCACCAACCCTCTCCGTGGATAAATGATTATGGTCAGTTTGCCATTATGCCGGTAACGGGTGCCGTTAAATTTGACCAGAACGCCCGTGCCAGCTGGTTTTCCCATAAATCGGAAGTGGCCAAACCTTATTATTATAGCGTATACCTCGCTGATCCGGACGTAACCACAGAAATTACTCCCACAGAAAGGGCAGCTCAACTACGGTTTACCTATCCGGCTACCGACAGCGCCTTTATTGTCGTAGATGCATTTGATCATGGTTCTTATATTAAGATATTACCAGCGGAACGTAAGATCATTGGCTACACCACTAAAAACAGCGGTGGCGTACCTTCCAATTTTAAAAACTACTTCATCATCACCTTCGACAAGCCGTTTACCGTTACCAATACCTGGCACGACTCTGTACTGGTAAAAGGTCAGCTGGAATTACAGGCCAATCATACCGGTGCTGTAGTAGGTTTCAAAACAAAGAAAGGAGAAAAGGTAGGAATCAAAACGGCTTCTTCTTTTATCAGCTTTGAACAGGCAGCATTAAACCTGCAACGCGAAATTGGCGGCGATAGCTTTGACGCCACCTGCAAAAAGGCTAAAGATATCTGGAATAAAGAACTCGGCAGACTGTCTGTAGAAGGCGGTTCCAGCGAACAGGTAAGTACTTTCTACTCTTCCCTGTATCGCACCATGCTGTTCCCGCGCAAGTTCTATGAAATAGATGCGAAGAATGAAATTGTACACTATAGTCCGTTCAACGGCCAGGTATTACCCGGCTATATGTTTACGGACAACGGCTTCTGGGATACTTTCCGCGCTGTACATCCTTTCTTTACCCTGATGTATCCTACGCTGAGTGCACATATCATGGAAGGCTTATCCAACGCTTACAACGAAAGCGGATGGTTGCCTGAGTGGGCCAGCCCCGGTCATCGCGACTGTATGGTGGGTTCCAACTCTGCTTCCCTCATCGCCGATGCTTACCTGAAAGGAATCCGCGGTTATGATATCAATAACCTGTACAAGGCGATATTGAAAAATACCGAGAACGAAGGTCCGTTGAGTTCTGTAGGCCGCCTGGGTGTGAAATACTATAATACCCTGGGTTATGTGCCTTACGATGTAAACGTAAATGAAAATGCGGCACGTACACTGGAATACTCCTATGACGACTTCACCATTTTCCAACTGGCAAAAGCACTGAATCGGCCTAAAAAAGAAATAGACCTCTTTGAAAAACGCTCACAGAATTACCGTAATCTCTTTGATCCGGAAACAAAACTGATGCGTGGCAAAAACAAAGATGGTAAATTCCAGGTGCCTTTTAATCCGTTCAAATGGGGAGATGCTTTCACCGAAGGAAACAGCTGGCACTATACCTGGTCTGTATTCCATGATGTGCAGGGCCTCGCTAAATTAATGGGCGGACAGCAAATGTTTGCGCAGATGCTGGATTCCGTTTTCAACATGCCACCGGTATTTGATGAAAGCTACTATGGCACCGTTATCCACGAAATACGCGAAATGCAGATCATGAACATGGGACAGTATGCCCACGGCAACCAGCCCATTCAGCACATGATCTATTTATATAATTATGCAGGTCAGCCATGGAAAACACAATACTGGGTACGCCAGGTAATGAGCCGTTTATACAAAGCCACTCCGGATGGATACTGTGGTGATGAAGATAATGGTCAAACCAGCGCCTGGTACGTATTTTCAGCCATGGGATTCTATCCTGTATGCCCGGGTACACAACAGTATGTACTGGGCACGCCTCTGTTTTCCAAACTGACAATGACACTGGAAGACGGTAAAACAATGGTGATCAATGCACCAGGCAACAGCGATACAAACCTGTACGTTCAAAGCGCATCTTTAAACGGACAACCTTATTCAAAGAATTGGATCAGCCATCAGGACCTGCAGAACGGCGGTACCCTGGAATTTCAGATGGGCGCTACTCCTGAGAAATCAAGAGGCACCAGCCCGGCTGCTTTCCCGTATTCTTATTCGCCAACAGCGAATAAATAAGACCTGTAAACGATTTTTCATTGTTCACTGAAATATTTCATCCCGACTCTTCGGGATGTATCATTTTTGTCTTACTCAGGATTAGACTGATTTTGATGATTAGACTGATTTTTTCTTTTTGATTTTGTAAGATTGAAAAGATGAGAAAGGGGTGAAATAATACTTGTATTACTCTCAGATAATCTTTTTAAAATCATCAAAAATCACAAAGACAAAATCAGTCTAATCATCAAAATCAGTATAATCCTGAACAAGACTAACTCCGCTAAAATCAACCAACATGAGAAAATTCTTACTACCTGTTATCCTTTTTTCTTCTCTGTCAGTGCTGGCACAGGAGAATGTTATTCAATATGTGAAGCCGATTACCGGCACACAAAGAATGGGACATACCTACCCCGGCGCTACCGTGCCTTTCGGGATGGTGCAACTCAGTCCCGAAACAGATACTATTCCCTACGAAATGAATGGGAAGTATAACCCCGATGTGTACAAGTACTGTGCAGGGTATCAATATGAAGACAAAACCATTGTAGGGTTTAGTCATACGCATTTCAGCGGCACCGGCCACTCCGACCTGGGCGATTTTTTAATCATGCCTACTGTAGGGAAACTGCAACTTAATCCAGGTACGGCTGATCATCCGGAAAGCGGCTACCGTTCCGCCTTTTCTCATAGTACAGAAGTTGCGGAACCTGCTTACTATAAAGTGAAACTGGAAGATGATAATATCCTCGCAGAGCTCACCGCCAGCAACCGGGTAGGATTTCACCAGTATACTTTCCCCGGTACCGATTCCGCTCATATCATTTTGGATATGATGTCCGGTATCTATAACTACGACAATAAAAACGTGTGGACCTTTATCAGGGTAGAGAATGATACCCTCATTACCGGTTTTCGCCAAACTAACGGTTGGGCACGTACGAGAATAGAATATTTTGCGCTAACCTTCTCCAAACCATTTGTGGCATACGGACAGCAAAACAATGCCAAAGATGTATACAAAGGCTTCTGGAGAAAGTTTGACCAATCGAAGAACTTCCCTGAAATGGCAGGACGACAGATCCGCGCCTACTTTGATTTTAAAACCGCCCCTGGTGAAAAAATCAAAATAAAAATGGCCCTGTCGCCGGTAAGTACAGAAGGTGCGTTGAAAAATCTGCGTGCAGAAATTCCGGGCTGGGACTTTGAACAGGTAAAACGTGACGGACAGGCACTGTGGACAAAAGAACTGAACAAAATTCATATTGAATCCGGTAGCAGAGAAGAAAAGGAAAACTTCTATACCGCGATGTATCATGCCTTCATTAATCCCACTACCTATATGGATGTGGATGGTCAGTATCGCGGACTGGATATGAATATTCATACCGCTAACGGATATACGAATTATACTACTTTTTCGCTGTGGGATACTTACCGTGCATTGCATCCGCTGTTTAACATGATTCAGCCTAAACGTAATGCCGATATGATCCAGTCTATGCTGAGCCACTATGAACAAAGTGCACAGCATATGCTGCCTATCTGGGCGCATTACGCCAATGAAAACTGGTGCATGATCGGTTATCACAGCGTATCTGTTATTGCCGATGCCATCATGAAAGGCAATGCGCCATTTGATGTAAACAAAGCACTGGAAGCTTGCGTAACCACCGCCCGCCACCGTACTTATGATGGCCTGGAATATTATATTGACCGTGGTTATATACCGGAAGATAAAAATGGTTCCTCTGTTTCAAAAGTGCTGGAGTATGCATATGATGACTGGTGTATTGCACAGGTGGCGAAGAAATTAGGCAGAACAGATATTTATGAAGAATTCATAAAACGCTCCGTTAATTATAAAAACGTATACGATGGCAATACCGGATTTATGCGGCCTAAACTAAATGACGGCACTTTCAAGGCCAGCTTTGATGCACTGCAAACGCATGACCAGGGCTTTATTGAAGGCAATGCCTGGAATTACAGTTTGTATGTGCCACATGATCCTAATGAAATGATTGCCATGATGGGAGGTAAAAAGCAATTTACCGCACACCTGGATTCATTGTTCACCATGGAGCTGCCAGATAAGTATTTTGCAGAAACGGAAGATATCACCCGCGACGGTATCATTGGGAATTACGTACACGGTAACGAGCCTTCACATCACGTAGCCTATTTATATAACTGGACCGGCTATCCGTGGAAAACGCAGGAACGGGTGCGCATGATCCTGAAAAAAATGTATCATCCCGGTCCTGATGGCTTAGGTGGTAACGACGACTGCGGACAAATGAGTGCGTGGTATATTTTCACCACGTTGGGCTTCTACCCGGTATGCCCCGGTTCTGACCAGTATTCACTGGGAAGTCCGGCGATAGACAAGGCCACGCTGCAACTGGAAAATGGTAAAACATTTATTGTAGACGTGAAAAATCAGGGAGATAAGAATGTATATGTGCAGAAGGTAGTACTGAATGGTGCACCATTGAATCGTTTGTATATTACCCATGCAGATATCATGAATGGCGGTACCATTACGTTTTATATGGGTGCTAAGCCAAAGAAATAAAGATTGTCTATTTGATATATAAAAGCTTCCTCCGGAATACGGAGGAAGCTTTTCTTTTTTAATATGAACGGATTTTAACCCATCGGAAAGCAGGTGTTATTGCGCGGTTTCACATTTTTTAACCCCGGTTATCCTACTTTTAGACGCTCCTGTTTACCACTTCAGATATGTGTCTGTGTGACATTTAATTGCCTCTGTGCTAACCGGAGTAATGTTCTTGTAAGGTGTCAGATTACTGAAATTATCTTCTTATTTTCTTTTTTACCTGAAGTTAATATTTGCACAATACTGGTTAATTCTGGTGTGACCACATCGGTGAATGTGACCTAATTTTACTTTTATATCAAATGTAATTTGTACGTCTTACTTCTGCTGAAAGTAGGATGGGCATTGGTATGTAGTACGTATCAACCAATAGCACATGTTATGAATCTGCCGTTAGGCAAGTAAAATTATCAGACAACAAAATCGTTACAGACAACAACATCTTTACCATTATTCATTAATCATTTTTCCGCGTTGTATGCAACGCTGGCTGGCCTGCGTTTGCAAGCGTGATGCTGGCTGTTTAATCTCAACAATTTAATTCTTATGAAAAAAACAATTGCAATGGCAGCATGGCTGCTGTTAGCGGTAGCTTGTGCCTACGCCCAATCACCGGCTGTTTCCGGGAAGGTGATGACCAAAGATGGGGCGCCTATACCTGGCGCATCTATACACGTGCAAGGTCGCAGTACCGGCACCGTAGCAGGTACAGATGGTGCTTTTAAAATCGATGCAAAAAATGGCGACCTCCTGTTAATCACGGCCATCGGATTTACTACCCTGACTATCAAAGCCAATAGCGCTGCACCGATGATGTTATCGATGACAGAAAATTCAAAAGAAATTAGTGAAGTAGTAGTGACGGCATTAGGCATTAAGCGCGACAAAAGAATGCTGACCTATAGTGTGCAGGAAGTAAAAGGCGCTACCTTAACCGAAGCAAAGCAGGACAACCTGGTGAATGCCATGGCCGGAAAAATTGCCGGTGTACAAATCAATAATTCCAGCGGGATTCCAGGTAGTTCTGCCAGAATTGTGATTCGTGGTAATACTTCGCTCGTAGGGAATAACCAGGCATTGTTTGTGGTAGATGGTATTCCGATGGATAACAACGAGGCCGGAAACCCCAACAGGCCTGAGTATTCAGGCGGTACTGCCAACAGGGCCAGTGATATAGATCCCAACATCATTGAAAGTATTACCGTGCTGAAAGGCGCTGCAGCTACCGCACTTTATGGTTCTGCCGCAGCAAGGGGCGCCGTGATAATTACCACTAAAAATGGCGTCGGCGCTGGCAATAAAGGCACTCCCAGTGTATCTGTAAGCAGCAGCTATTCTTTTCAAACACCTATCCTGCCTGAGTTACAGGATAAATTTGCACAAGGCACCGGCGGTGTATATGTAGATGGAAATAATGGTGGTATCAGTTCGTCGTCCTGGGGTCCACGGATGGATACCCTGAAAGTAAATGGTGTGGCGGTTCCGAAACACAATCCTGCCAAAGAATTTTTTCAAACCGGACATACATCAGATAATAATATTAATGTAGGTGGTTATTCAGATAAATCCAATTACCTCATTTCTTACTCTTATCTGAAAACAACCGGTACTATTCCGAACACAGATTATTCCAGGCACTCCCTGTTTACCCGCTATGGTGTAAAGTTGGCGAATAACCTGCAACTCACTACCCAGTTCAATTATATTCAGTCAAATAATCATCGCTACCTGGAAGGAAACAACTTCGTGAATCCACTCTGGACAGTATATGGCGCGCCTATTTCCTGGGACCCGCATCCTTCTGTGAATGAAGATGGTTCGCAACGCCTGTTCCGTGCCGCGAGAAATAATCCTTACTGGATCCTGGATAACACTGGTTTGCAGGATAAAAACAACCGCATCATTCCGGTAATTACGCTGAGCTATAATCCTTTGCCATGGCTCACGATTACAGAAAGAGCGGGCGCCGATATGTATGTGAACGCCACGGATTACCATGAGGCACCCGGTGCTATCGGTTGGGGAAATACAGGTCCTACGCCGGTAATAGGCCAGATGTATCAACGGGATATTAAATACCAGCAGTTCAATAATGATATAATGGTGGAAGCCAGAAAAGACTTTGGTAAAGACTGGTTTGCAAGTGTACTCGTAGGTAATAATATTCTCAGTAATTACAATGATTATTCTTTGGTGAAAGGCGTGGGGATATCGGTAGATAAGCTGTATAATATTGGCAACTTTTCCAAAGTATCTTCTAATTACAGTTATTACAGAAGTCGCAAGGTAGGTTTTTACGGACAGGCAAACCTGGAGTATAAACGCATGCTTACCGTGGCGCTCACAGGCCGTTATGATGGCAGCTCCGTATTATCAAAGGGTAGCCAGTTTTATCCTTATGGCTCTGCCAGTGCCGGATTTATCTTTACCGAAGCATTGCATATGCAGGACAACCGGATCCTGAATTTTGGTAAAGTACGGGTGTCTTATTCCATGGTGGGTAATGATAACGTAGGACCTTATTCTCTCTCCAATCCTTATTATCAGGCCAGCATCGGCAATATCGCCTTTCCTTTCCGTGATGTAAACGGATATGCGCTGACTACTACTTATGGTTTTCCTTTAAGGAACGAATCGCTGAAAGAATTTGAAATTGGATTGGAAACAAGGTTCCTGCAGAACAGAGGTTCACTGGAAATTTCCTGGTTCAATAAACGCAGCAGTGAGTTATTAACACCAGGTTCGCCAATATCTGCTGCCACCGGCTTTAACGCGGCTTCTCTGAACGCAGGTGATATGTCGAATAAAGGTATAGAAGTAACCCTGGGTATCACACCCGTGAAAACAAAAAATGTGAACTGGACTATCGGTGTCAACTATACGAAAATAGATAACAAAGTGCTGAACCTGGCTAACGGTGTTGCTTTCATCCAGCTCGCAGGTTTTTCTGCTCCGGGTATTTTCGCATATGCCAATCAGCCGTACGGTGTGATTTACGGAGATCATTACGAGCGTAACGACCAGCATCAGCTGATCTTAACAGATAATGGTTATCCTGTTGTGAGTTCCACATTTGGCCCTATTGGTAACTCCACTCCCAAGTGGACTGGCGGTCTTACCAGTAATCTCACTTACAAAGGATTTACTTTCTCTTTTGTACTGGATCATAAACATGGGGGGGATGTGATTAACCTGGATAACGCTTCCCTCTTTTTCTATGGCACAGCCAAGGCAACAGAGAACAGAGGAACTTCCCTAGTACTCGAAGGCGTAAATGCAAAAACGGGCGCACCTAATACAAAAGCAATTGTTTTAGATGAAAACTACTACAAATCCTATTATTCTGCTGCTGATGAAAACAGTGTGGAAGATGGATCTTATCTGAAATTACGACAGGTATCACTGGGATATAATTTAGGCGCCAGTGTGTTGAAAAATACATTTTTTAAATCTGCCGTAATCACACTCACCGGTACCAATTTCATCCTACATAAAAACTACACCGGTTCAGACCCCGAAGTAAGCCTGAATGGAAGTGGCAACGGGCAAGGTTTTTCCAACTTTCCCGTGCCTTCCAACAGGAGTATCATTGCTGGCGTGAAGGTTACGTTTTAAACAACATCAAAAGAGTACGACATGAAAAATAAACTAAGCATATTCCTGGTGGCGGGTTGCACCTTATTGGGCGCCGGCTGTACAAAGTTCCTGGACATAAATTCAGATCCTAATAATCCATTAAAAGTTAAGGAAGCGCAGATCCTGGGCCCCGTGGAAATCAGCACCAGCACTACTGTTGTAGGTGGGTTGTATGGCACTGTTACTGCTTACTGGATGCAGCAGTTATCACTGAACCAGGCTTCTCCCAGCCTGGAATCCTATACCATTACGCCAGTAGACGCAGACAACACGTGGAATTATTATTTGTATCCCAATGTTTTCCAGAACCTGAATACGATGATTGATTTGGCGGAGCAACAACGCCATCCTGAGTATGCAGCGATCGGTAAGGCATTGTTTGCCTATAACCTGGCAATAGCCACTGATCTGTGGGGAAATATTCCTTATACACAGGCGTTCAAAATTCCGACTATCATGCAACCCGGTTATGACAAACAGGAAGCCATTTATGCCACCATTCAGCAAATGCTGGACAGTTCATTGTATTACATGGATCAGCCTGAAGGTGCTGTAACGCCGGCAGCGGAAGATTACATTTACAAGGGAGATATGAAGCAGTGGAAAAAGTTTGTGTATACCCTTAAAGCCAGGTACCATATGCGTTTGAGTAAAGCGCCCGGTCATACGGCTGTACAGGAAGCAGATAATGCTTTGCTGGCATTGCAGCAAGGCTTTCAAAGCAATGCAGACAATGCGTTGGTGGCTTACCCCGGCAGTGGTCAGGCAGAAAATCCCTGGTACATGAATACCGGTGATGCATCCGGTGGTGTAGTAATGGCGCAATCATTTATTGACTCACTGGTGTTGAGACATGATCCACGCTTAGCCGTTTTTGCTACCAGAGGTAATAAAGGTAATTATGCCGGCAGAAGAGTAGGCGATATGCCGGCGGCTGATCCGGATTCATTTTCTCTGGTCAATGAATTTTATGCGGGTGCAGCTGCCCCTCTTTATATGGCTACCTATAGCGAAGCGTTATTTATAAAAGCGGAAGC
>NZ_DATCVJ010000881.1:0-1900 GCF_036566945.1 Chitinophaga sp.
AACGTTTGAAATGTAGTTTATCTAATACGCCCTGGTTAAAGGAATAGGAGAGCGACATATTTTTTACACGGAAATAAGCGCCACTTTCTATCCAGGCAGAACTCACCATCGCATATTTATAACGGGTACCATATACGGAACTGAGACTAGGATACTCCGCATTATCACCAGGATTTTGCCAGTAGTTAATACCACTCAGATCAGGGAGTGAATGGGTGGAAAGAGAATGGTAAGGATTATTATCACCATCATCCGTAGGCACGAGTTGTGACAGTTTACCGGCGAGATAGTCATTAAAGATTTTTCTGCCTGCGGTAAACGTACAGAATACATACAGCGTGAAGCCTTTGTAGCTGAAAGTATTACCAAAACCACCGGTTACTTTAGGGTTTGGATTGCCGGCAGGGATATAATCTTTATCGTCTAATATTCCATCACCATTGGTATCGGCCCAGATAGGATCTCCACCTCTGAAGGCGCCACCATAGAAGCTGAGCGGCTGTCCTGTTACTTTGTTGATCGGCACATCCGCATCTGTTTTGTAGATACCTGATTTATTGAATACGTTGTAGGAGTTGAGTGGTTGTCCCTGACGTAACAGGAATTTGTCCAGATAAATATCACGGCCTCCATTGGGCAGGGAAGTAATAATATTATCGTTATGCGCCAGGTTTAATAATGCCTGCCATTGGAATTTGGAAGATGGCTTTAATACGTTCGCAATGAGCTGCAATTCTATCCCGGTGTTGCGGATACCAATGGCATTGGCAGTGAGAACAGAGTAACCAGTAGTAACTGGTACGTTCAGGTTAAAGATACCGCCATTGGTAGTTTTAACGTAAGCATCTGCTACTATATTAAACCTGCCGTTCAATAAGCTCGCATCTATACCAAGGTTGGATTGTGTATTCTTCTCCCAACTCAGGTTGTTATTGGTGAGCCCTTTATCAAAATTCAGTGCTACCGCCGGAATGCCATTGTATCCAAAAGCATAGTTATTGTTGGTAGCAGGGTTGGTGCTGCCAGGGAATCCGCCCGCACCGATGGTGTAGGTATTGTAAGAAAGGTAGTTGTCGCCGCCATCCGGTTGTCTTCCGGTTACGCCATAACTGGCGCGCAGTTTCAGTAAGGTGAGCCAGTTACCGGCAGACTTTAATGCAGGTTCATCACTGATGATCCAGCCGGCAGACAGGGAAGGGAAATAGCCCCAGCGATTATTTTTACCAAAACGGGAAGAAGCATCTGCCGTGATTACACCAGATAACAGGTAACGCTCTTTATAGCTGTAGTTGGCTCTCAGGAAAAGAGATTGGATACCACTCTGCAGCAGATCGGATTTGGTATCGGCTAAGTTCTTGTTTAATACCGTCACCGTATGGATCTGGTCATTGGGGATACCAATGGCATAGGCATAGGTAGAGCGGTATTCCCAGAATTCGGTGTTTTGTCCGGCAAGCAGATTGATAGTATGATTGGCACCTACGTTAGTGGTATACTGTATGGTGTTGCTCATTAAATAGTTGTTGGATTTATCGGTAAAGCTGGTGGCCAAACCTGTACCGTCTCTTCTTGCAACACCCGGTGTATAGGCATCCATCCGGCTGTTGGTTTGGGTAAACGAGAGGACGGTATTAAAACTGAATTTCTTTGAAATCCGCCAGTCGATCACCGGGCTGATAGACAGGTTATCATTGGTATTCTGGTCGGTAGCGGAGGTGCTGCTGCCAAAAATAAAGTCCCGCGACGCGTCTGTCATATACATGAGCGAGGTAGGGAGTGGACTGGAAGCATAGTATCCACCATTAAAGGCGCCAAAGCCTCCGGAAAGGTCACTGATAGACCTGGGCCTGTCGAGTTTTGAATAACGGATCTGCGTAGAGATTTTCAGATTTTCAGACAG
>NZ_DATCVJ010000882.1:0-1917 GCF_036566945.1 Chitinophaga sp.
GCAAAGAGGAAACCAAAACCATTAACCTGGACCTCAAAGCTGATGTTCCCGGCACCTACAAAGCCAAAGCCAGCAACTGTTACCTGTATTATACCCCTGAGCATAAACATTGGAATGAAGGCACTGAGATAGAGATCCTGCCATAGTTTCATTATTCCTACACCTGTTTCTCCTTCCGCAGCGTTATCCCGAAAGGGAGCGCTGCGGATTTGTTTAGGCGCTGCGCCTGAACAAATGACCTTTGGGTATTCAAGCGTAACGCGGGCCTGATCGATAGCTACCCGCCCCCATCTTTCCTTGTCCCATTTTCATTTGGTCAATTTTCCCACTTCTCCTACATTAGCATTTAGATAGTTGTCTAAATATATATATTCATGAACAACGTATTCAAGGCGCTCAATGACAAAACCCGCCGCGACATCCTGGAACTGCTCAAAAAAGAAGACCTGACCGCCGGTCAGATCGCCGATCATTTCAGCTTTTCAAAACCGACCATCTCACATCATCTCGATTTACTCAAACAGGCAGAATTACTGACCAGCGTGAAAAAAGGACAGTTCGTGTGTTACTCTCTCAACACTACCGTGATGGATGAACTGCTGAAATGGATGCTGCAGTTTACCGCCGATACCCTTACCCAAAAAACAGCTGTCCCATATGCAGGAAAATAAATGGTGGAAAGAAATACCATTGATAGTGGTGATAATATGCCCTTTCCTGGTATATCTCTATCTCAAACCACTATTGCCGGACCTGATCCCTTCCCATTACTCGATCCATGGCAACGGAAAGTTGGTGGTAGATGGGCGTATGTCACCACTGCGTTTCATCGTAGCCCAGTTTGCCAGCACCCTGGTGGTCTACGGTTCCATGGCGCTTACTTTCCTGTTGACGAAAAGGCAGCAGCGTTATCAGGGCCAATCGGCTTTGTTGATACCCATATTATATACCGTGAAAGCAGGGCTGGTCATTTTATTAAGCGCTATTCCCATCTATGAAATGCTGGTAGCTGCCGGTAAATTAACGGCCGGAAATGCCACCCTGTGGGCCTACGCAGGCGGCATCGGTGCAGTAGTGTTGATGAATGTATTCATTTATCGCATATATTCGGTGATGTATCTGTATAGCGACGAAAAACCACTGGCGCATAAATCTTATGTGATCATTTGGGTGAGTACCCATGTAGTGGTGTCTATTGGCCCGCTATGCGCTTTACTGGCAGGACATATTACCTCTGAAAAAATAATCTCGCAGTTTATCCTGGCCTTCCTCGCCATTTGCGGTAACCTGTTATATAATGTGCGCCCCAATCTTTACCTGGGAATCCGCACCCCCTGGACCCTGAAAAATGAAACGGTATGGCGTAAAACCCACCGGATGGGTGGTATCCTGTTGTTTGTTTTCGGCCTGGCCGGTCTTATCGCAACATTCCTCGTCAATGCGCAACAGGTACATTATATACTTTTGTCAGTGATCGCGATTATATCGCTGATACCCACCGCTTACTCTTATATCCTCTATAAAAAAATAATTCATCAACCCTGATTATATGAAACGATTCTTTTTTTTCATCCTTTGCTGCTGCGTTATCCCTTCCGCGGCTGCACAACAGACCAACGTGGTAGTAAAGAGTTTCTTCGAACAGATGGGTAAAAACAACTGGAACAATGCCATGCAATACATGGCGCCGGTTATGAAAGAAAAAGTGAATGCAGACGTGCTGAGAGCAATATGGCAACAGGTCGAACAAGCTAATGGAACGTGGGAAACACTCATCTCCCAGAAAACAGTACGCGAGGGTAGCCACTATATTGTTACCGCGGAAAATAATTTTGAACGGAGTACACTCATCTTCCGCGTGGCACTGGATAGCGCCGACCGGATGGTAGGTTTTTTTATCACCGGCTCCAAACCCAG
>NZ_DATCVJ010000883.1:0-4592 GCF_036566945.1 Chitinophaga sp.
ACCCACATTTGTCTTCGCTAATCTTTTTTAATCCTATAAAATCAAAAAGTAAAAATCTGGAAAATCATCTAAATCAGTATAATCCTGGATAAAGACAAAAACTCGCTGCATTACACTTCCAGGGTATACCCCATCAGGATAGCGGCGATAATAATAATACCTACTACAATTCGATAATATCCCCACATCTTAAATCCGTACTTTTTCACCGCACCGATAAAGAATTTGATGGCGCCCAGGGCTACCACAAAGGCTACGATGTTACCGATGAGCAGGAGTTTCAGGTTTTCCGGATGTGCCATCAGCAGCTCTTTTCCTTTCAGGAGTTTATATCCGGTGGCAGCAGCCATAGTAGGCACCGCCAGGAAAAAGGAGAATTCTGCCGCTACGCTGCGGGAGAGCTTTTGCTGCATACCACCAATGATAGAGGCGGCACTGCGGCTGGTACCTGGAATCAGGGCCAGACATTGGTAGAAGCCAATGCGCAAAGCGGTAAAGATGTCTATTTTTTCTTCCGTCAGAATAGTGGGTTCTTTAAACCAGCTATCTACAAATAATAATACAATACCCCCTAAAAGCAGCGTTACCCCTACCGTAAGCGGACTTTCCAGCATGGCATCTATTTTTTTACTGAACAGGAAACCCAGGATCAGCGCCGGAATCACGGCTACCACCAGCTTCAGGTAAAAGCTTAAGCGGTTTTTATCGAATACCAGGAATTTTTTCCAATAGAATACAACTACTGCCAGGATGGCTCCCAGCTGAATCACTACTTCAAACAGTTTGGTAAATTCATCTTTGCCAATGCCCAACAGCGCGCTAACAATAATCATATGGCCGGTAGAAGAAATAGGCAGAAATTCTGTCAACCCCTCCACGATGGCAATGATAATAGCTTGAAAAACGTTCATCGAATTTAATATGGTTAAAAGTGAAAAAAAAAGCGATGATTGCTCATCGCTGTAAGAATACTTTTATAGGAAAGAACTATGCATTCGCTTTTGGACGGCGCATAATAGCATATACTTCTACCACTAAACCCAGCACAATTACGATAGGGGCCAGGGTAATCCGGCGAAAGCTATATACATTCTCTGGTTTAAAAGAATTGGGATCGTTGGAATCACCTCCCATCATGAGGAGGAAGCCCAGCACAATCACCACAATACCAGCCAGCATCAATTTATAATTCTCTTTCGGGAAAATAGGGCGGCTGTCTGCCAGTGCTTCTTCTGAAATGGGAGCATGCTTCGAAGCCGGGTTTGTGCTTATTTTAGCCATAGTGTTTGGTATTATATATCTTCAGTTAAAGATGTTAAATTAATAAAGATCGTCCAGTTTCAGGCGGAGGTACTTCATCACGGAGCGGTGGGTGCTCACCAGGGAAATACAGATTCCGATCAGGATCATACCTATAAACATAAACGCAATCATCAGGTTATCGCGTAAACCGGCCAGTTCGGGCAGTAATTTATCTGCCAGCGACATGATGCCGATCAGTCCTGCGATGGCAATCAGCGCGGCAATAGCACCATTGGCAATGCTGCGCAGATCAAATGGCTTGGCAATAAACCAGCGGGTAGCCCCTACCATTTGCATGGTTTTAATGAGGAAACGGTTGCTGAACATGGCCAAACGGATGGTATTGTCTATCAGGAAAATCACCACCAAACATAATAAACCGCTTATGATCAGTATGATCAGGCCAATCCTGTTCACGTTTTCATTCAGTTTGCTCACCAGCATGCGCTGGTAGGAAATTTCCCTTACGATGCTTTGCTGCGACAGGTTATTTTCAATAATCTTGAGACTGTCGTTGTTCACATAATTGGCGTTGGCCTTTATGTTAATGCTGCTGTAGAGCGGGTTGTATTGCAAGAGGGTGATAAAATCCTCCCCGAAATCCTTTTTAAAACGTTGGGCGGCCATGTCCTTAGACACATACTCAATGGACTTGATGTATGGTTTGTTGGCCATGGAATCGCGTAGGGCCAGTGCCTGGTTTTCTTTTACATTATCTCTCAGAATGACCTGTACCTCAATGCTTTCCTTAAAATACACGCTTAACTTATTAGCATGTATTACCACCAGACCCAGTGTGCCCAGTAAAAACAATACCAGTGCTACACCAATGATGGAGTACAGGTAGGATGGTTTCGACTTCTTTGCTGATGATTTCCCGGATTGCGCCATTAATCTGCAGTTTATCGGCGAAAATAATAAAAATTAGTAGTTATGTGTTTAATTTTGCCAACCCGATCAGGTAATACCCCCCATCCGGGCAATAGAATGGCAATATATAGAGATGTTGGGGAATGACATTGGTGTATTAATGAATTTAACATTATTTTGCTGAACAGGCATTATTACAATTTTATAAATTATAACTGATAACGCCTTAATAACCGGATGTATTGTTATATCCGGCCTAATTAAGGTCCATCTACAACCGATATGGAATACAATTTCAGGGCAATCGAAAAAAAATGGCAGGAACAGTGGCAGCAGTCGCATGCTTACCGCGTTAGCAATGACAGTCCAAAGCCCAAATGTTATGTACTGGACATGTTCCCTTACCCTTCCGGGGCGGGTCTTCACGTAGGACATCCCCTGGGATACATTGCAACAGACATTTATGCGCGCTATAAAAGACTAAAAGGCTTTAATGTACTACATACTATGGGGTATGATGCCTTTGGGTTGCCTACGGAACAATATGCCCTGGAAACAGGTCAGCACCCTGCTGTTACCACCGAGCAAAATATCAAAGCATTCCGGGAACAGCTGGATAATATTGGCTTTTGCTACGACTGGAGCCGGCAGGTAACCACCAGCGACCCTTCCTATTACAAATGGACGCAGTGGATATTTCTGCAGATCTTCGAAAGCTGGTATAACCGTGTTAACCAGAAAGCGGAGCCTATCAGCACCCTTGTGAATATTTTTGAGCAAGATGGCAATGCCGGCCATATCTGCCCCGGTGACCGGACCATACAGTTCACCGCCACCGAATGGAAAGGTTATGCCGAGAAAGAACAGCGGGATATCTTAATGCAGTATCGCCTCGCTTACCTGGCGCATGCCGAGGTAAACTGGTGCGCCGCACTGGGTACGGTCCTCGCCAACGATGAAGTAGTGAACGGCGTGAGTGAACGTGGTGGATTCCCCGTAGTGAAAAAGAAAATGAGCCAGTGGTTCCTGCGCATCACCGATTACGCCAACCGACTGCTGGAAGGACTGGAAACAGTATCCTTCAGCGATGCTATGAAAGAAATGCAGCGTAACTGGATCGGGAAAAGCCAGGGAGCAGAAATAAAATTCGCCCTGAAAAACTCCACCGAACACGTGGAAGTATATACCACCCGCCCGGATACCATCTTCGGCGTGGACTTCATGGTAATAGCGCCCGAACATGATCTCGTAAAATTAATTACTACCCCGGAACAACAGGGGGAAATAGACAAATACCTCGACTACGTTCAAAGCCGCTCTGAACGCGAACGTATGGCCGACGTAAAACAAATTACCGGTTGCTTTACCGGCGCCTACGCTATCAACCCGTTTGATGGCCGCGAAATTCCGGTGTGGATTGCAGAATACGTACTGGCCGGTTACGGTACAGGTGCTATCATGGCGGTGCCATGTGGCGACCAGCGCGACTTTGGCTTTGCCAAACATTTCAATATCCCCATCACCAACATCATTGGTGATGCCTTTAACGGTCAGGAAGCCAATTCCACCAAAGACGCCAAACTGCAAAACAGCGGTTTCCTCGATGGCATGGACATGAAACCGGCCACTGACATCGTGATCAACAAGCTGGAAGAAATGGGTATCGGCAAACGCAAGGTGAACTTTAAAATGCGCGATGCCGGCTTTAGCCGTCAACGTTACTGGGGCGAGCCTTTCCCGATCCTGTACAAGGATGGTATTCCTTACGCCATGGATGAAAAAGACCTGCCGCTGGAATTGCCACATGTGGAAAACTACAAACCCGGTGCTGAAGGTGAAGGCCCCCTGGCCAACATCACCGACTGGGTGAATGTTGCGCCCGGCGTAAAACGCGAAACCAACACCATGCCCGGATATGCTGGCAGCAGCTGGTATTTCCTGCGCTATATGGACCCACACAATGCACACACTTTTGCCGACCGTAAAGCCACGGATTACTGGAACCAGGTAGATGTATACGTAGGCGGTACCGAACACGCCGTAGGTCACCTGCTCTATTCCCGCATGTGGACAAAAGTGCTGTTTGATCTGGGACATATCGGTTTCCAGGAACCGTTTAAATCGCTGATTAATCAGGGGATGATTGGTGGTAGCTCCAGGCTGGTATATCGCGTTCGTGGTACTCACCAGTATGTTTCTGTTGGATTAAAAGATCAATACGAAACAGATGAGCTGCACGTGGACGTGAATATGGTAGATGGCGTAGAACTGGATACCGAAGCATTTAAGAAATGGAAACCTGACTTTGCAGAAGCTACGTTCATTCTGGAAGACGGTAAATATCTGTGCGGCACACAGTTGGAAAAAATGAGTAAGCGTTTATTCAATACCGTTAATCCAAACGATCTGGTAGAGAAATA
>NZ_DATCVJ010000884.1:0-12884 GCF_036566945.1 Chitinophaga sp.
TGTGCGGAAAGGAAAGGAGCGGGGAGATGTGTTGTTAGTGGTGTTGAATATGACGCCGGTAGCGCGTGAGAATTACCTGGTAGGATTGCCGGTAGGAGGAGAATGGATAGAAGTACTCAATAGTGATGCGCCGCAATATTATGGCAGCGGTGTGGTGAATACGGGCGTATTAAAAACAGTAAAACAGACTTATAACGGTAGAGACTATACGATTTCTTTGCGTTTGCCTCCGTTAGGTGCTACGATATTGAAACTGCAGTAAGTCCGCGGTACTTCACCGTTGGGCATCTGTCCCGGGAAATCGTCAGCTAAGTATACTATTTAATCTTCCAAAAGATATCACAACCAATGAGGGCCGGTCTCCACAGAGATCTGGCTCTTTTTTTGGCTAAATTTTTGTCCGCTTTAAACTTTCGGGCCTTTGGCTGATCTATTATCAGGCTGTTCAGCAACAGCAATAATGCCAGGGATAGCGCGTTTTATATACCAGCATCAACTCAGCCAAATCGATTCAAACCATAAATTTTTATTAGAAACTTAAAACCATTCATTTATGAAAAACTTTCTCCGTAAGCCGGGGCTTGGTTTAGCAATGGCAGCTTTAGTTGCCTTTACTATGATGGAAGCCTGTAAAAAGGATAATTCTTCCGTCTCCACTATTCCGCCCAATCAACAAAAGGTGAGTCTCTACCTGTCTGATGATCCGGGTTATTTCGACAAAGTATTTTTGGATATCCGTAAAGTGGAAGTATTGGTAGATACCTGTGGTAAAACAGATGACGATAATTGGGATGATAAAGACAGGTGCTGGTGGGATGAAGATCATGACCACGACAGAACGCCCAAGCCAGATAGCTGCGAATTGTGGGATTCATTGGGTATTAACCCTGGCGTTTACGACCTGCTGACCCTGCGTAACGGCGCCGATACGCTGCTGGCTGGTGGTAATGTTCACAAAGGCACGATGGAACGTATCCGTATTACGATTGGCACCAATAACTCTTTGGTAAAAGATGGTGTTACTTATCCGTTGAAATCGGTATCTGGTCAGACTAAGATTATTGTAAGAGTACGTCATAATGAATGGGACGAGCTGAGTACGGATAATCTGCAATTGTGGTTAGACTTTGATATACAGCGTTCTATTATCAATGTGCGGCACGGACAGTTCACCCTGAGACCTTATATAAATGTATTTACCATTCTGAAAATGGGTAGCATTTCCGGTAAGGTGACTCCTTGGGATGCATATCCGGTTATCTCTGTTTACAATAATAACAATGATACCCTGTATGCACTGCCATGGCTGAATGGTGATTATAAAGTACGTGGCCTGAAAGTAGGCGACTGGAATGTATTTGTGAATGGTTCTAATGGTTACCAGGATACTACTATCACCGGTGTGAAAGTAGAACGTGGTAAAGACACAAAAATAGGCAGCATCAGGTTGCATAAATAACAATGGATCCGGACTGTGGTACCTTCCCGACAGGTATTGCAGTCCGGATCTTTAATTATATGTATAAAATATTTAACTTGTGCTAAAGAAGCAAAGATGATACGAAAGAGTTTTTTATATATGCTGCTGCAAATCATATTCATTGGCAGCAGTTTAGCGCAGGTTAAATCCAATCAACGGGATCAGCAACACCGCAAGCAGGGGCATTGGGTGGAAGAGGTGGGAGAGGTAAGAGGAGAGCCGGGATATAGCTGGGAGGGTACTTATAAAAATGACCGCAAAGAAGGGGTATGGAAGAAGACTACTTCCATCGGCACTTTAATAGCGGAGGAAACCTACAAGAATAATGTACTCGACGGGTACTGCAAATATTATTTTACAAATGGGGAGTCAATTGGGAAGTTGAGTGAGGAGGGCGCCTACATTTCTACTGAGGTAGAAGGACAGCGCGACACCATCATGATTATTGATCCGGTAACCAATGCGGAAACACCTACCGAAATTATCCGTAAGGGGAATTCGGTGCGTAATGGCGTCTGGAAACTGTATGATGAGGAAACGGGGAAGGCGGTAAAAGAGTACTACAAACGTGGTGAAACTGTTACTGCTGACGAGTTAGGTGATAGTACTACCGAGGAACAACCTGCGGTTAAAAAAGCGGTTTTGCAGCTGCCCCACGAGAATACCGGCAAGCATAAAAAGAAGGAATAAATACGGCATTCAAAAATGAACAGCCTAAAAGCTAAAATGAACAAAAAGATTTGTCCATTTTAGCTTTTTTTCTTGTACTTTCATTTAAGGATGTTGATCTTCATGGAACCCCAAACCCACGAATTTTTTTTTAATATTTAATCACTTTAACCTGTTTGTATGAAAAGCCTGATTATCAACCACGGGGAAAATCCGCAAGAATTGCATAGCATTGATTATACTACCACCGATAAGATGGAGATCCTGTTCAGGGGCGTTTTTATCTTTTTAGTGTTTTGTGCATTGACATCCATTATCTTCCTTTCCATTTTTTATTAAGCATACACCGTCAATACGTGTTGTAATCAACAACACAAAAAGCATAAGGCGCAAAGATGATCAATCATCTTTGCGCCTTACGCTTTCTATCTTGCTGAAATATATTTGCTAAATTGATTTTCTTTTCTGTAATCCTTTACAGTAAGGAGTTTGCGGCGATTTTATTTTTTGATGTTCGCCATACACTCTTAATTCAACGTTAACAAGTCATTCATTTTGTTCATTATGCTTTTCATACCTCCCAACATTTTGTACACTCAGATTAAGCATCTAATTTAGTATCTCTAAAGTTGGCATAGGTTATGAAACCGGCGCGAGATCTCTATCTGAAGTGCCTTTTCTTTTTCTTCTTAACGCTAACTCATAGTGATTTCTTCAAAGCTTCTTGGTACTACAAATGATACCGTATTATCTGGTAAAAGATTTTCTGGTGATAATATTACGGGTTGTCCGTCAACCATCAATGAACCAGGTTTAAACGGCAAGCCATGCACCGTGATGCGATGGTTGGTATAAGACGTTTCATAATTCACAAAAAACTGTTTTCTCAGATGGAACTGCTGCGGCGTTGAATGTTGTTTGAAACGAATCACATTGTATTGACCGTTTTTGTAGCCGTAATGATCACCGGCATCTTCGTACAATACGCTCTTCACTTCCTGTTCTCCATAATATACATGCAGCAGCATTTCTGTGACCGGTGTTTGCTGTGTGTATTGCATGTCGGGGTATTGTGGTACTACCGCACCTGCTTTCACAAACAGGGGCATTTCATCCAGCGGGGTATTCACCGTAACTTCCCGGGTGCCGGTATACTTCTGGTCATTCCAGAAATAATACCAGTTACCTGCCGGCAGGTATACTGCTTTTTGTTTCATTCCTTTCTCGCTCACATGGCTGATCAGCAAGGCATCCCCAAACATAAACTCGTGAGAGCAGTTGTGGGTAGCTGCATCCTGCTGCGCTACAAAAGCCAGTGGGCGCAGCATCGGCGTTCCCTGGCTGGCATATTGCCAGAAGGTGGTATACAAATAAGGCAATAGTCTGTATCTCAGCTTAATAAACTTAGTCACTACTTTTTCATACTCCGAACCAAAGCTCCAGGGCTCCTGGTTAAAGCCGGTTTCATTGCTGGCCGAGTGCGTACGCATTAACGGATGAAATACGGCCAGCTGAATCCAGCGGGTATACAATTCTCCATCCGGCTCCCCGATGAACCCACCAATATCACTACCGGTAAAAGAAATACCGGACACCGCTAAACGCTGACATTGTACGCTGGCCAGCCACAGATGCTCCCAGCTGGATACGTTGTCGCCCGTCCATACGGAAGACCAGCGCTGTGCGCCGGAATAGCAGGAGCGGGTAATGAGGAAGGAGCGATGCGGCATCAGGTATTTTTTCATACCCGCGGCCGTTGCCTTGCTCATCAGGTGACCATATATATTGTGAGCCTTGCGGTGACTTACTTCTTCTCCATCATAGTCGTGGCGTACATCCTCCGGGAAAGAACCCATTTCAAAAACAGCGGGTTCGTTCATATCATTCCATACGCCCCGCACGCCGGTTTCCGCCAGACTTTTAAACAAACTGCTCCACCAGTCGCGCACCTCCGGATTGGTATAATCGGGAAACACACATTTACCCGGCCATACATCCCCTTCCATCAGCGCGCCGTCGGCCCGTTTACAGAAGTAATTGTTTTTCATACCTTCTTTATACACGGCATAATCCGGATCTACTTTAATACCGGGGTCAATGATCACCACTACCTTAAACCCTTCCGCGGCCAGTTCCTTAATCAATCCTGCCGGATCGGGGAACCACTCCTTATTCCAGGTAAAGCAACGGAAACCATCCATATAATCAATATCCAGGTAGATGACATCACAGGGGATGCCACGTGTTCTGAATTCTTTGGCAATTTCTTTTACCCTGGTATCGGGGTAATAACTCCAGCGGCATTGATGATACCCTAGTGCCCACAGGGGAGGAAGCTCCGGGGTGCCGGTAATTTTAGTATAAGACTCCGCCACTTCCAGCAGGTCTGGTCCGTAAATGAAATAGTAGTTCATTTCACCACCTCTTGCCCAAAAGCTGCAGGCATCTTCCCTTTCCTTACCAAAATCGAAGATGGTCCGGAAGGTATTATCGAAGAAGATGCCGTAGCCGATCCCGTGATGCAGTCCATAATAGAAAGGGATATTGCGGTAGAGGGGATCGGTATCTTTCTGATAACCATAGGCATCGGTACCATAGTTCTCCAGGCGCTTACCCCGCAGATTCAGTTCTGTAGGCTTATCTCCCAGTCCATAAAAGCATTCACCTTCCTGTACGAGTTTGCTGCAATACTGAATTTTGCCACCTTTCAGCAGGTAGTGCTGCCAGTGATAACCCATTTCATCCTGGTTAATCACTTTTCCATCTTTATCCGAAATCGTGATGCGCAGGTTATCCCTTGCTATAAATACCCGGAGAACATCTGTGTATATTTCAAACGTTTCTTCCCATTCCCTGATGCCAAATGAGATAGGAGATTCTTCGAGTGTGTCGCTGGTGGCATAGGAGAAGTCCCTTTGAAAAGTGCCGTCTGCAGCGTATCTGAAGCGGATGATCTTGTCGGCAATCACCCTTATTTCCAGTATTGTTTCTGTTGTATAAAAGCAAAAATAATTACCTTCTTTTTTCCACTCCCTGATACTGTCGGGATAGTGCTTGGCGCCGTATTTACTTGACGAGGTTTCAACTTGCATAATCTCTTTTTCTGGATGCATGGCATGCGCTGCCATGGTCTTAAATTACATAAAAATTCAGAGTACTTATAGTCAATTCGCGTTAGACGCCCATATTTCTGCGTTTACCCTTTAAATTCGGTGCTTCGCAAAAAATACTGCAAAGTGAATAAATTACTGATTAACTTCATATCAATAAATTTACTTTTTGCTTTAACCTATTTTAGTAGGTGCACCTTTCCAGGAGCACCTTTTTATTAGTGGTTACCGAGTACCGCTATATCTTTTCCGGCCAGGTAAACCTTTGTTCCTTTTCTGGCGCGGGCTGCTACGTTAAAACCATCACCAATTTTTCTCCAGTTTTTACCGCCGTCTTCAGAAATATCTGTACCAGAAGTACCGGTAGTTATCAGGATTTTTTGGGAGACATAGGCCACTCCGGACTTGTATCCGCCCGGAGGAGTAACCGGCGCGTACCAGGTTCGTCCGCCATTGGACGTCAGCATACAGTTACCTTTCCGGGCAGTATCCAGCTTATAATCACCGCCTACGGCGATGCCGGTTTCCGCATTCCGGAACGCAATTGAAAACGCACCTGTGGTGCTGCTTCCCTGTACTACCGGAATCGTATAGGCGGCCCAGTTATTACCAGATACAAAAAGACGTGCCACATTACCACCGGTGGCAAAATACACTTTCTTTCCGGGGAATGTGACGAGGCTGGTGCCGCTGGCTGCAAAGATGGCTTCGCCCGTAGCCGCTACCGGTAAACTGGCTGCAGCATCTGATTCCCAGGAGCGGCCACCGTTATGTGTGCGAATGACAGTAAATCTGTTTTGCAATGGATCACCGATAGCGATCCCTTCCTGTTCGTCAAAAAACTGCATGGCATCAAAGAAGATACCCGGGCGGTTATCGTAGTAGACCTGCTTCCACGATGTGCCCCCATCTTCCGTTAAAAAAATAAGTGCCGGTGCACCGGCATTCAATACAATTGCTTTACGGTCATCAAAAGCATACAGTGAGCGCCAGTCGCAGCTATCGCAACCCGGTACCACCGTCCATTGCCAGTGGGCGCCACCGTCTGTGCTTTTACCTACCTGCCCTCCGGTACCGGAAGCCCATATAATATGGTCGGTTACCACGCTGAGTCCCCGGATGCTTTTCACTGGTGTGCGGGCAATTACACTGATCTGGTAATTAGCGCCGGCCTTTTGCGCAGCTGCCGGTAAAGCAGTACCCCCTAAATAAAAGCAGATCAACACCAACAGGTGATAATGCCGCCCGCGTCCGTTAGCGGTAAAGAGCCACTGTAAGGTATTTAAGACTATTATGCCCGGATTCGTTCTTGTTGCATTCATAAGGTATATCATTTGTCTCCAATCTGTTATCAGGAAGAAAATTACAAAATTGCTACAAAGTGTGGTACAGATTTATATATTTGCAAATTACCTAACCTGCTTACTTCAATAACACAAATCATAGTGCATCAACCGCATCGCTTAAAAATGTTCGTCCTATGTTGCTTGTGGGGGCTTCTCTCCGGGGTATTACATGCACAGGATAAGCCCTACATTTTCGACAGCTATAGTGTTAACGAAGGACTTTCTCAAAGTACCGTATTCGATATTACGAGGGATGACCAGGGATTTATGTGGATTGCTACCCGCGACGGCATCAATCGTTTCGATGGGTATACCTTTAATGAATACCGGTATAAGCCCAGCACCCTCTACAAGGCAGGTGAAGGTAAGGGGGAACTGGTACCACGTGGTTCTACCGGCAACCGGGCAGTTATTAACCGGTTTGATCTGAAAGGATATAAAGGATTCTCCTTTTATAAAGACAGCCGGCAGCAACTCCTGCTGGCCCATAACAACGGGATCAGCGTGTATGATAAGTACCGCAATAATTTCCGCACCTTACTGGAAGATACTTCCAATGTAAATGCACAGGAACGCGATAACAATGTGAAGTTTTCAATACTGGGTGAAGATACAGCGACGAACTCACTCTGGGTATGGCGTCCTATGAAAGGTTTGTATGTACTGGACAACACCACCTATGCGATCCGACGTATTATCCTGTACCCGCCCCAGTTCCGGCAGAAAGGCGTGTTGCCTACTGCCGTGATGAAAGATGGCAATACGATCTGGATGAACGGAGAACCCGGAGAACTGTTTTCACTGAATATAAAAAATCTGCGCCTGGCTACCTATTGTTTGCCAGGAGTAGGTAATCAACCTGTGATCCGCAATCTCAACAAGGACTCTATGATCATTGTGAGTGTGGGGCATATTGTTGTCTTCAACAAACAACGGAATAAGTTCAGTGACCTGGCGTTCGATATGCGGAATGAAAAGGGAGAACCCTTTCTTCCCGGCGTATCAGAGGTAGATCAGTTTGGCAATGTATGGATTGGCGGTAATGATGGCGTGTTGATCTACAGCATTACCCGCAACGAAATCCTGCGGCATATTGTTAGCTTTAATACATTTGAAACCCGTTCTTTCAATAATGTTTCTTACCTGTACCGGGATATCTCCGATAATATGTGGGTGGGAACTGATGGTGATGGATTGAAAAAATATTCTCCGCATAAAAAAGTATTTAACCTGTACAGATCTCCCTATATCACCCATAATATGGTGCAGGCAGTGTATAAGCATGACGACGGCAAACTCTATGTGGGCCTTATGCGCGACGGATTGAATATTTATGAAGATGGTGGAAAATTCCTGGAGCGAATTTCCAATGAATTATATCCGGGGAAATTTCCGGCAAATGATCTTGGCGCTATTTGCCGGGAGAATGCAGATCATTTATGGCTGCATTTTGCCAATATGCATATTGGTTTGTTTAATGTACAAACCAAATCTTTTCTGGACCTTACCAGTAAAGTAACGGCGCTGGGACTACCGCAGCAACGCGATCCCTGGCCTTTCCTGTTTAAACGTACCAATGGAGAACTATACTTCAACTATGGCGGTTACCTGCTGTTGTTTGATGATAACAACAACAAATATGAAGTGTCCGTGGTACATAATTTTAACGATGAATTACTGACTACCTACTACGAGGATTTCATGGGTAACCAGTACGTGGGTACGAAATCTGCCTTGTATGCAAAGAATCAGGCAGACTCCCGCTGGAAATCAATCCCGCTTCCTTCCGGTACCACGGTGAAATCTATTAATAAAAATGCGCACAAAGAGTTGCTGGTAGCCACTAACAAAGGATTGTTCATCATCGATGAATCTGGTCGTATCAGGCAGCATTATAATAGTTACGACAATCCGAAACTGATCAACGATTACATGTACGGCGTGTTGCTGGATGATAAAGATAGAATTTGGGTGAGTCACAATAAGGGGCTGTCGCAGATTAATCCGTTAAGCGGAGAGATCACTACTTATAACTATGAAGACGGCTTACAGTCGAATGAATTTAATACCGGTGCATTTCATAAATCGATCGACGGCGAATTATTTTTTGGGGGTATCCGTGGTGTGAATGGCTTTTATCCCAAGAACTTCCGGGATAACCTCTCTAATGCAAAGGTGATTATACGGCGTATGGAAGTACTGGATAAACCTTATGAATCGGATACGGCTATTTCCCTGTTAAAGAAAGTAGAGTTACCGTATAACCAAAACACCATTGCCATCGAGTTTGTGCCGCTGGAATATACCAATCCTTTAAAGAACAAAGTACAGTATAAACTGGAAGGAGCAGACGAAGACTGGGTACAGGCAGGTACTTTCAGGATGGCCCGTTATACCAATCTGCATCCGGGCAGTTATACCTTTAAAGTAAGAGGTTCAAATAATGATGATATCTGGAGCACCATTCCTACCAGTTTGGAGATTGTGATCAGAATTCCTTTCTGGCAATCGCTGTGGTTCCGGTTTTTACTATTGTTGCTGTTGTTAGGTATTGCTTATTATTTCTCTACGCTTTACCTGGATTATAAGATAAGGCATGAGAAATTAAAACTGGAGAAAGAGCAGGCCGTAGATCAGGAGCGGGCGCGTATTTCCAGCGATATGCATGATGATCTGGGATCGGGATTATCTACCATCCGTTTATTAAGTGAAGTAGCTAAACGAAAAATACAGGACCCTTCACAAACGCGGGAAGTGGAACGTATTTCCGAAACAGCAGGAGAGATGATTGATAAAATGAGCGAGATCATCTGGGCCATGAGTTCTTCCAATGACTCGCTGGCTAACCTGATCGCCTATATGAGAAGTTTTGCAGCAGAGTTCCTGGAGCACGCGCATATTACACACCAGTTTTATATACCTGAAACCATTCCTAATATTAAGCTGAGCGGCGGAACCAGGAGAAATATTTACCTGGCAGTAAAAGAATCACTGCATAATGTAGTGAAGCATGCGAAAGCAACAGAGGTAATTGTAGAAGTGAAGATGCATAAGAACATGACAATAATGATCAAGGATAATGGAAAGGGATTCGACCAGGAGAAGGTAAGATTATTTGGTAATGGCTTGAAAAATATTCAGAAGAGAATGATATCCGTAGGGGGTAACGCGGATATTTCCTCCAATAACGGAACAATTGTTTTTCTCGATATCCCGCTAAATTAACATACATTTGTTTTTAATAACATTTAAGTGTTATAATTCCTTTAAACATGACGGTATACTCAAAGAAGAAGTCCCAGGATAACATGGACACTATCACGATTGCGATAGTAGAAGATAATCATGATATCCGCACGGCTATGGAATTGCTGATTAATGGTTCTGACGGTTATGCCTGTATTGGGACTTTTAATAATGGAGAAACCGCAGTAGAACAAATCCCTCAATTGATGCCGAATGTAGTGCTGATGGATTTTAACCTGCCGGGTGGTATGAATGGTATTGAATGTATTGCTAAGTTGAAGCGGGAGCATCCCGATATGCAATTTATGATGCTGACGGTATATGAAGATGATGATAAAATCTTCATGGCGTTAGAGGCCGGTGCGAGTGGCTATATTCTCAAGAAAACATCTCCGGGTGAATTACTCGAAGCTATTCGTGATTTGTACGATGGCGGTTCCCCGATGAGTTCGCAAATAGCCAGAAGGGTAGTTGCCTTTTTCCAGAAACAGGCAAAACCTAATCCAGCGCTCGAAGCATTAACTACCCGGGAAAAAGAAATCCTGGATCAACTCTCCAAAGGATACCTGTACAAGGAAATTGCCAGCAATCTGTTTATCAGTATTGAAACAGTAAGACGCCATGTACACAACATCTACGAAAAGCTGCATGTACGTAGCCGTACAGATGCGGTGAATAAGTATTACAACAGATAATGCCACGCATAAAGCTAAAAGCATAAAGCAAAAAGCTATTGAAGCGAATGATAAAACGTAGATTATGCAAACATGATCATCCGCTTCAATAGCTTTTTGCTTTATGCTTTTAGCTTTACGCTTTTCTTCAGCAAATGTACAGAAAGCACTACCGCGGCAATCAGCAAACAGGCGAGTTTAAATAATAAACCAGTTTTCATAGGATAGGGATTATACGGTTAATAGGTGTAATACATTTAAGTATAGACATAACTCTCCCTGATGGCTATTGCCGGACTGATGTAACTTCTTGTGAATATTGTTGTAAAGCCGTTTGTAATGTTGGAGTAAAGGTAATTAGCGCATCATCTGCCAGGAATCAAATTTCCGGATCAGGGTGAGGAATTTGTTACCAATACGATTATCCTGTTCTTTTTTGATGAAATAGGTAGCTGCAAGCGCTACTAAAACGACTGCTGATAGCAGGATTAGAAATAGTATTTTCATTAGGACCAGGTTAGGATTTTCTCTTAAAAGTTGACTGATGTAAATATAGATAATTTATTGATATAAGTTTTATTTCACATAAATTTTTTTTATACCATTTTCATGTGATCTCCCCGTAAAATACCCTGAATAAGATAAAAATCTCCCAAAAATATAATTTTCATAAGTCTTAATTAATTGACCTTCAATAATGTAAGCATAGTGCATAACTTATACTTGGGATGATTCAATGAATCCTTTATTTTTGCCAGCAATCTGATTTTGCTAAAAGATTTAGTATCCTTGCAGATCATTGATTAACCCATGAAACAATAATATTTAGGAAATTTTAATATATTATGGCAAACACGGACAAAACGGATAACAAAGATCTATTTGCTTCCTATACGGAAGACTCCATACGGTCATTGGACTGGCGGGAGCATATCCGCCTCCGGCCTGGTATGTACATTGGTAAGCTGGGAGATGGATCGAGCATGGACGATGGTATTTATATCCTGCTCAAAGAGGTAACAGATAACTGTATCGATGAGCACACCATGGGCTTTGGTAAACAGGTAGATATCAAGGTGACAGAGCATCACGTGACCATCCGTGATTTTGGACGTGGCATTCCTTTGGGAAAAGTAGTGGATGTAGTGAGCAAGATTAATACCGGTGCCAAATATGACAGCAAGGCTTTCCAGAAATCAGTAGGATTGAACGGCGTGGGTACCAAGGCAGTGAATGCATTGTCCAGCTACTTCCGTGTACAATCTGTTCGTGACGGCCGCATGAAAGTAGCCGAGTTTGAAAGAGGTGTATTAACAAAAGAACATAAAGAAACAGCTACTACAGAAGCCAATGGTACCCTGGTAACTTTCACACCGGATGATACGGTATTTAAAAATTATCGTTTTATCCCGGAATTCCTGGAGAACCAGATCTGGAACTATTGCTTTTTGAATGCTGGTCTGACCGTTAGTTTTAACGGAAAGAAATATATTTCAAAGAATGGTTTGCTGGATCTGTTACAGCGTAAAACCAATGAAGAAGACCTGCGTTATCCGATCATTCACCTGAAAGGAGACGATATCGAAGTGGCCATCACACATGAAAGCCAGTACGGGGAAGAGTATTATTCATTTGTGAACGGGCAGCATACTACCCAGGGTGGTACGCACCTGGCGGCTTTCCGCGAGGCGTTTGTAAAAACAGTGCGTGACTTTTATAAAAAGGACTATGAAGCGACCGATATCCGGGCGTCTATTTGTGCCGCTGTTTCCATTCGTGTACAGGAGCCTGTATTTGAATCGCAAACGAAAACCAAACTGGGTTCCCAGGTAGTTTCTGAAGGAGGTCCTTCCGTAAAGGCGTTTGTACTGGAATTCATGTCCAAACACCTCGATGATTACCTGCACCGTAATCCGGCTATTGCAGAGGCGTTGAAGAAACGTATTGAACAAAGTGAGCGTGAACGTAAGGAGCTGGCTGGTATCAAGAAACTGGCCAATGAAAGAGCGAAGAAAGCGAATCTTCATAACAAGAAGCTGCGTGATTGCCGGGTGCACCTGAACGATGAGCTTACCGGAAAAGATAAAGCAGAACAAGAGGCCCGTCGCCTGGATTCCACCATCTTCATTACGGAAGGGGATTCTGCGAGCGGATCTATCACCAAATCACGCAATGTGGAAACACAGGCGGTATTTAGTTTGCGTGGTAAGCCACTGAACAGCTACGGTCTTACGAAAAAGATTGTGTACGAAAATGAAGAATTCAACCTGCTGCAACATGCGTTGAATATTGAAGAAGGGATGGAAGGACTGCGCTACAATAACATTGTGGTAGCTACCGATGCCGACGTAGATGGTAT
>NZ_DATCVJ010000885.1:0-4284 GCF_036566945.1 Chitinophaga sp.
GGCAGCAGAATTTCTCCGTAGTCAGTTTCACCAAAAAAATGATCATCATTGGTGGCAGTGCCTATACCGGAGAAATCAAAAAAGGGATTTTCACCATTTTGAATTACGTATTACCGCACAACAAAAATGTGCTGAGCATGCACTGCTCTGCCAACATTGGCGAACAAGGTGATACTGCCGTATTTTTTGGTTTGAGCGGCACCGGCAAAACTACCCTGAGCGCAGATCCTGCACGTAAACTGATAGGAGATGACGAACATGGCTGGACGGCTACCGGCGTGTTTAACTTTGAAGGCGGTTGTTATGCAAAATGTATTGACCTTTCTGAAGAAAAGGAACCGCAGATATTTCATGCCGTCCGTGAAGGCGCATTGCTGGAAAATATCAAGTTCTTTCCCGGTACCAATACCGTGAACTATGCAGATGGCAGTATTACAGAAAACACCCGCGTTTCTTATCCGCTGCATTACATTGAAAATGCCCTGGAACCTTCTGTAGGAGGCATTCCAAAGAATATCTTTTTCCTCACCTGCGATGCTTACGGAGTGTTACCGCCTATTTCCAGGTTATCGCCCGGACAGGCCATGTACCAGTTTATTTCTGGTTATACCGCCAAAGTAGCAGGTACTGAAACAGGTATTACAGAGCCCAAACTGACCTTCAGCGCATGTTTCGGTGCACCTTTCCTTCCACTTCATCCGGCACAGTATGCACAGATGTTGGGAGAAAGAATGCGCAAATACAACGTAAACATATGGCTGATCAATACCGGCTGGACAGGCGGCGCTTATGGTACCGGCAATCGTATTAAACTCAGTTATACGCGTGCCATGATTGCGGCTGCCTTAAACGGACAACTGGATAAGGCGGCTTTCCATGCACATCCGGTATTCGGATTTACTATTCCGGATAATTGCCCCGGCGTTCCGGATAATATCCTGGATCCGCGCAATACCTGGGAAGACAAAGCAGCGTACGATGCACAGTTGGCGAACCTTGCCGGACAGTTCATCCGCAACTTTGAAAAGTATGCTGCCGCAGCAGATAAAGAAATACTGGATGCTGCACCAAAAATTTAATGGATAAATACCCTGTGAGCTGTTCTTCTATTGTATATATCAGTACGAAGATTTATATTTAAGTTTTGCCTTATAATTTCCACTAAACACCACGTAAGTTCCTGACGGGCGCAATGCCTGAGCAAAGCAAGTTCCTTTACCGGAGCTTGTTTTGCTGGACTTCGACATCGCATAAAGCCCCTTCTCTTCAAATCAGCTGCATCAAATCACAGTTTTCCTTACCTTTGCACATGCAAATTTTAGACGGTAAACTAGTTTCTGAGGCTATCAAAGCCCAATTAGCCGCTCAGGTGGCTGAATTAAAGGCCGCTGGTAAAAAGGTTCCTCACCTGGCAGCCATATTAGTAGGTAACAATCCTGCCAGTGAAACATACGTAGCATCCAAAGTAAAATCATGTGCCGAATGCGGGTATAATTCTACCCTTCTTCGTTTTGATGCACAGATTTCTGAAAAACATCTGCTGGATCAGATCACTTTGCTGAATGAAAATCCGGATGTAGATGGCATTCTCGTTCAATTACCTTTACCTAAACATATCAACGAAGAACTGGTGATCAACACCATTGATCCCAGCAAAGATGTAGATGGTTTCCATCCTATGAACGTTGGTAAAATGGTAAGTGGCTTACCTGCTTTTATTCCGGCTACACCGTACGGCATTATGCTGTTGCTGGAACATTATAATATTCCTACCAAAGGTAAACACGCTGTAGTCATTGGCCGTAGCCATATTGTGGGTACTCCGATGAGCATTTTGCTGAGCCGCAACACCAATCCCGGCAACTGTACTGTTACCCTCACGCATTCACAAACACATAACCTGGCAGACATCTGCCGGCAGGCAGATATTATTATCGCCGCAATTGGCAAACCTGATTTTGTGACGGCAGACATGGTAAAAGAAGGTGCTGTAATTGTGGATGTAGGTATTAACCGGGTAGAAGACGCCAGCAAAAAGAGCGGTTTCCGCTTGAAAGGCGATGTGAAGTTTGATGAAGTAGCGCCTAAATGTAGTTACATCAGCCCCGTTCCAGGTGGCGTTGGACCTATGACGATAGCTGCGTTACTCAAGAATACCTATCACGCCAACATTGGTTTGAAAGGAAGTATGAATTGAAACAGCTATTAGCTGTTAGCTTTTAGCTTTTAGAAAAAAGCGGAAAGTGGAATTGGAAGAAGCTTTTTGCTTTAGGCTTTGAGCCTTTTGCTTTAATTAATTGTGTTACCGGTTGTAAAAAACCGGATCTTTGTAAAGTAATCATGTCTGTAATAACTACAAATATTAATACCCATACGCTACCATTGATGGAGCGCTTCTACACCATTCAGGGGGAAGGCTTCCATCAGGGCAGAGCAGCCTATTTTATCAGGCTGGGCGGCTGTGATGTGGGCTGCGTATGGTGCGATGTTAAAGATAGCTGGGATGCAGAGAAGCATCCGCAGGTGTCTGTAAATGATATTGTAACGGAAGCTGCTGCCTATCCGGGCCGCATTGCGGTGGTAACAGGTGGAGAACCGCTCCTCCATAATCTGGATGCACTTACCAAATCCCTGCATAAACAAGGCTTTCAAACACATATAGAAACCTCCGGTTCCTCGCCACTTAGCGGAAACTGGGACTGGATCACCTTATCTCCCAAAAAATTCAAAGCACCTTTACCGGAAATCTGTAAGGCTGCGCATGAATTGAAAGTGGTTATTTTCAACAAAACAGATTTTGCCTGGGCAGAAAAGTATGCTGCCCTCGCTGGCAAACACTGTAAATTATATCTGCAACCTGAATGGGAACGCAGTGCGGAAATGACGCCACTGATTACGGAGTATATCAAAGATCATCCGCAATGGACCATGTCCCTGCAGATCCATAAATATATTAACGTTCCTTAACGCGATTTTTTGTCTTCCTCAGGATTATACTGATTATACTGATTTTTACGATTTTGTTTTTGTGATTTTATAGATTAAAAAAGATTAGCGAAGATGGCCATGTAAGATGTTCGTCTTCGCTAATCTTTTTTAATCCTGAAAAACAATAATCGTGAAAATCAGTATAATCAGTATAATCCTGGGGAAGACAAATTCCGCTGCACTATTTTTGGCAGGAATTTCGTTAATTACAGAGCGAATACATTCTATGAAAAAAACCTCTCTGATGATACTGGGTTGCCTGTTAGGCATCGGGATGCAAATGCAGGCCCAGATAGTAACCTATGAAACTGCTCCTAAAAAAGCCAAAGCCAGCTTCGACCGCGCCATTGATGCCGTAAGACTTTACCAGACCCCGGCCGCCATCAGTTTTCTGCAGGAAGCCATCAAAGTGGCTCCCAACTTTACAGATGCATACGGACAAATGGGACTATGCTATGTGGAACTGAAAGACTATGCTGCCGCCACCACCGCTTTTGATAAGCTAAAACAACTGGACAGCAGCGGCTTACGTCCTGTATCTGTACCCTATTCCAGGGCAATGGCAGGTACCGGAAATTTCGTAGGGGCGTTACAGTTAATCACACAATATCTTGCCAACATAAAATCAAAAAGTCCGAATGCAGAAAAGCTGAAAGCGAATTATGAATTTGCAGTCAACAACAGCCGTCAGACCGTTCCTTTTCACCCGGAAAACCTGGGTGATCCGGTGAATAGCAAAGATCCGGAATACTTTCCCTCCCTTACCATTGACAGTAAAACATTGATTTTCACCAGGCGTGTAAATGGCCGCAATGAAGATTTTTATATTACGTACCGGGATAATAATAATAAATGGTCAACGGCCCAAAACATGGGTGAACCTGTAAACTCCTCTTTCAATGAAGGCGCACAAAACATTTCACAAGATGGTACCATGCTGGTATTCACAGGCTGCGAATTTCCAGAAGGCAAAGGCAGCTGCGATCTGTACTATTCGGAAAAAACCGCTGAGGGCTGGACCGCCCCAAAGAATTTTGGATCGCCCATCAACACCCGCGACTGGGAATCACAACCCTGTCTCAGCACCGACAAACAAACGCTTTATTTTGCACGTGAAACATCAGATAATGGTGCAGATATATTTGTAACCACACGACAACCCAACGGACAATGGGGTGTTCCTCAACGCCTTGGTCCCAATATTAATACGGCCGGCCGGGAAACGACTCCCTTTATTCACGCAGACGGACAAACGCTTTACTTTGCGTCCAATGGTCATCCGGGTTATGGCGGACT
>NZ_DATCVJ010000886.1:0-5798 GCF_036566945.1 Chitinophaga sp.
TTTCTACTCCCCCTTTTTGCATCCTGTGCAAAAGTGGTAAGGGTGAGCGAACAGGATAACCATAGTAATAGCAGTGTCTTTTTCATACAGTTGTAAGGGTTAGACTGGCTTTTTTAAGACCTTATTCCTGGTGTGTGTCAGTTTTAAAAATCGGACAATAATCGTTCCACAATTACCGGAAACCATTGATGCTCCAAGGCTTGCACCTTTTGTGCTACGGTTGTTGGTGTGTCTTCCGGTGTAATGATGCAACGTTCCTGCAGGATCGTTTCTCCATCATCATACTTTTCATTTACGTAATGGATGGTAATGCCACTTTCTTTTTCACCTGCTGCTATTACTGCTTCATGCACAAAGTGTCCATACATTCCTTTTCCTCCAAACTTGGGAAGTAATGCCGGATGTATATTAATGATACGGTTAGGAAATGCCTGTACGAGGTTAGCGGGTATTTTCCATAAAAAACCAGCCAACACTACGAGATCAGTTTGTTGTTCCTTTAATAACTGTACATATATATCTGAATGGAAGAACGATTCCTTTTCTATTAAAATGCTGGGGATACCTTCCCGTTCAGCAATTTGTAAAACACCAGCTCCTGCTTTGTTGCACACAATGAGGGAAACCCTGCCCTTGTCCGAATGTCTGAGATGATCTATAATTTTCTGCGCGTTGCTACCTGCACCCGAAGCGAATATGGCGATATTTTTCAACTAAGTCTGTTTTAAAGCTGTAAAATTACGAATTACGGGCTAAGAATTACGAATTACAAATTACGAATTACGGATTTGTGGGGAGATCTACGCGTTTACTATCTCCTTACAAATCCGTAATTCGTAATTTGTAATTCGTAATTCTACTTGAGGTACTCTCCGCAGCCCTGATAGGTTTTATCTTTTATCTGTATCTGCACCGAGTTAGGACGCATCAAACCACTCATGTCGTCTGAGCACATGGTGTTCCGGATGCTGACCGTGATACCGGGGGTAGTATATACTTTAAGGGTATCGGTGTTTGGGCGGGCAGGGGGGAGTGATGCCTGCAGGCTGTCGCCGTTCATGGTACGGAAACTGATCTTCTTGTTATCAAGATCCAGGTTCCAGCCGGGTTCATTGCCGTTGGCAGTAAACCGGATGCCTGACTTCAACTTCTCCGCGAAGATTTTTCTGCGGTCACCTCCTTCTATGGGTTTCAATATATAATTAGTAGCCAACACCCCTTCAATGCGTTTGCCTTTAGTATCGAGGAGGAGCAGTTTGCCTTCGGCTGCCAGGAAGGAGCTGCTGTCGGTTTTCTTTTGGATCATCACCGTCGAATCGGAGGTTTGCTTCCAGGTGCCGGTTTCCACGGTGGCTATCCCCTGTCCCCTGCCCTGATAAGCAACCAGCTCACTAAAGGTATGATCGTCGTACAGGCTTACCTGGTAGTCCATGCCCGGGCAGTCGGCACAAGGCAGGGTACCCTGGTAAGTACCTGCAATAATTGTCGCAGCAGGGGTGCCGGCGGTGGCATTTTGTAAGGTACTGTCCGTCTGTTGGGTAGTTGTATTATTATTACAGGCCGCGCTAACGGCCAGCAGAACAGGAAAAATTACGCTTTTTTTCATGGGATCGGTTTTTTGGTAGCAGATTGAACATTCTGGTTCGCTGGCAGGTTATTAAGGTAAAAATAACAACTCTCGTAGAAATTAATTGCGCTGACAGATAATATATTATATTGTGTAAGGAAGGATATAGGGGACCACTATTTGATTTTCATCTGCATATATTATAATTATATCCCCGCAAACCTTGCCCCACGTTATGATGTAGACGAGCCTCCACAGAGGATTCAAACTTTCAATCAAAATAATAAGTTCTGAAAGGATATATACGGTGAATTGTTCAAATAGGCCAGCAGCAAGACTTGCAGCTCAATCATTGCTCAAAAAACAGGCTTCAAAAGGCATTCTATAAGACAATAATTTTTTTTAATTGTTGGTAAATTGTCAACATTCTGTCTTATTTTTGCTGGCACTTTTAAGAAACTTTAGGTCAAATCTAAACTATATAGGCTGTGTATCGTCGTGTTTCCATTCTTTTGCGCAAGCATTTTGTGAGTGTGCTTATTCTATGCGCTAGTATAGTAATTCCTTTTTCTTCAGTTAAGGCTGCGGATCCAGCGAAGGGTAAAGCACTATTCCAAACAAACTGCGCTTCATGCCATAATGTCCATAAGAAGCTGACAGGTCCTGCATTAGCGGGTGTTGCTGATCGCTGGCCCGATAAGAAATTATTGCACCAGTGGATCCATAACTCTGCTTCTGTACTGGCTACAGGGGACAAGTATGCTAATGATCTCTTCAACGAGTTCAACAAAACAGCGATGACATCTTTCCCTTCATTAACCAATGAAGAAATTGATGACATTCTTGAGTATGTGAAAGTTGAAGGTGCTAAAGGTCCTGCCACTGCCACTCCAGTAGCTGGAGAGCAAGGAGAAGGCGCCGCCGAAAAAGGCAATGACAACAGTTTACTGTTTGGTATCATTACCCTGATTCTCGCTGTAGTAGCACTGATCCTGATGCAGATCAACAGCAACCTGAATAAGCTGGCTGGTGATAAAGAAGGTGTACCAACACCGGACCCTGTTCCTTTCTACAAAAACAAAGCTTACCTGGCACTCATTATCCTCGTGCTGTTCATGGTAGGTGGCTACTTTACTATTCAAGGGGCGGTTGGCCTGGGTCGTCAGAAAGACTACATGCCGGAACAACCGATCTTCTACAGCCATAAAGTGCATGCCGGTATCAACCAGATCAACTGTTTGTACTGCCACGCCGGTGCTGAGAAAAGTAAGCATGCAATGATTCCTTCCGAAAATATCTGTATGAACTGTCACAAGGCCATTAAGGAATACTCCGGTCCTGAGCTGACAACTGCAGAAGGTAAGAAGATCAACGGTACTGCCGAAATCGCAAAATTATACGATTACGTAGGATGGGATCCTGAAGCTGGTAAATATACCAAACCAGGTAAACCTATCGAATGGACTAAAGTCCATAACCTGCCTGACCACGTTTACTTTAACCACTCTCAACACGTAGTGGCTGGTCAGCAACAATGTCAAACCTGCCACGGTCCTATCACGGATATGGATGAAGTACACCAGTTTGCTGACCTCTCTATGGGATGGTGCATCAACTGCCACCGTACTACGAAAGTGCAGTTCGCTGACAACAACTATTACAGCATCTTCGAAAAGCTTCATCAGGATATTAAAGATAAGAAGATCGATAGCGTAACAGTTGAAATGGTAGGTGGTACTGAATGTCAAAAATGTCACTACTAGGATGGATTTAGAGAGATTTCTCTCAGATCAGAAGATATCAAATTTATAAACGTAACTCGTTAATATAACATGGAGCAAAAAAAGTATTGGAAAGGCTTGGAGGAGTTGCACAATACCGATGCGCATCAGGAAATTGTGAAGAACGAATTCAGTGAAGAACTGCCGTTTGAGAGTGAAGGCCTGTTGAATGCTACTACCCCCCGCAGGGATTTTCTTAAATATCTCGGTTTCACCACCGCTGCTGCCGCTATCGCTGCCAGCTGTGAAACACCGGTTAAGAAAGCAATTCCGTATGTAAACAAACCGGAAGAAATTACCCCGGGCGTAGCCAATTATTATGCTTCTTCTTATTCCATTGATGGTGAATATGTACCGGTTGTGGTGAAAACCCGCGAAGGTCGTCCTATCAAAATGGAAGGGAATACTTTATCATCTATCACACAGGGGGCTACCTCAGCCAAAGTACAGGGCGCTGTACTCAGCCTGTATGATACTGCCCGTCTCCGTTTCCCATCTATCGGTGGTACGGAAACAACCTGGGCAGAACTGGATAAACAAGTAGGTGCAGCACTGGCCGGATTAGGCGGTGCTCCTGTTGTTTTATTAAGTTCTACTATACTCAGCCCTTCTACCAAAAAAGTAATCGGCGAGTTCCTGGGCAAATACCCTAACTCACGTCATGTAGTATACGATGCGGTTTCTTACGCTGGTATGCTGCAGGCTAACGAAGCTTCCTACGGAAAAAGAGTCATCCCTTCTTACCACTTTGAAAATGCTAAAGTGATCGTAAGTCTGGCCGCCGATTTCCTCGGAACCTGGTTAAACCCGGTTGAGTATTCCCGCCAGTTTGCGCAAACACGTAAGATCGATGCTAAGAAACCGGAAATGTCCAAACACTTCCAGTTCGAAAGCACCATGAGCCTTACCGGTGCAAATGCGGATGAAAGATATACACACAAACCTTCTGAAACCGGTGCTGTTGCACTGGCACTGCTGGCAGCTGTTGGTGGTAGCGTAACTGCTCCTGCTATTGCTGACAAACGTGTTGCAGATGGTATTAAGAAAGCAGCGGAATCACTGAAAGCAAATGCTGGTAAAGCACTGGTAGTAAGCGGTTCTAACGATGTGAATGTACAAATCATCGTAAACGCTATCAATAACATTGTTGGCGCTAACGGTACTACCATCGATTTCGCTTCTCCTTCCAACTACCGTCAGGGTAGCGACAGCGAGATGGCGAAACTGGTAAGCGATATGAACGCAGGCAGCATTGGTGCGGTTCTGGTTTATGGCGCTAACCCTGCTTACGACTACTTCGAAGCTTCCAAATTTGCAGAAGGACTGAAGAAAGTGAAAGTGGCTGTTTCCTTCAACGAAAGAAATGACGAAACCACTGAACTGTGTAAATATGTTGCTCCGGATCATCACTTCCTCGAAAGCTGGAATGATGCAGAAGGCAGAACAGGCTACTACAGCTTCGCACAGCCTACTATTCTCCCACTGTTCAAAACACGCGCTATTCAGGATACTTTCCTCACCTGGTCTGGTAACACAGCTACCTGGGCGGACTACCTGAAAAATGAGTGGATCACCAAACTGGGTGGACAGGAAGCATGGGATAAAGCCTTACAGGATGGTGTTGTTGAACCAGCTACTGCTCCTGCTTTAGGTGGTGCTGCTTTCGCCGGCGATATCGCTGGTGCAGCAAGTAAAATCAGCAGCGCTAAGAAAGGTGGTAAACTGGAACTGGTACTCTACGAAAAAGTAGCGATCGGTAACGGTAAACTGGCGAACAACCCATGGTTACAGGAAATGCCGGATCCTATTACCCGCGCTACCTGGGACAACTACGCCTGCGTATCCAACACACTGGCTAAAACTTTCTCTACTGAGTTAGGTGACGATTACGAAATCAACGCAGAGAAGAAAGTACTGAAAATAAAAACCAACGGTAAAGAACTCGAATTACCACTCCTGATCGTTCCTGGTATTCATCCTGATGTAATCGCTATCGCAGTAGGTTACGGTCGCGGTGCTAACGTAGGAAGAGCAGCAGCTGGTATCGGTAAAAATGCTTATCCGCTGGTAAGCTACAACGGTCAGACTTTTGATTACTTCACTACAGATGCAACTGTAGAAGCTACCGGTGTAAAATATGCAGTTGGTTTAACACAAACACATAATAGCTACGAAGGTCGTCCTATCGTTAAAGAAACTACCCTTGAAGAGTTTATCCACAACCCTAAAGAGGTAAACGAAGACAGACTGGAACTGAAGAAATTCGGTCCTGACTTCCGTAAGGATGCTACCCTGTATCCTAACTACAGCTACCCTGGTATCAAATGGGGCATGTCTATCGATCTGAACACCTGTTTCGGTTGCGGTGCATGTACAATTGCCTGCCAGGCAGAAAACAACGTTTCTGTTGTAGGTAAAGACGAAGTAGTGAAAGCGCATGAAATGCACTG
>NZ_DATCVJ010000887.1:0-3331 GCF_036566945.1 Chitinophaga sp.
AAGGCATTTCTATCTATAAAACATCTCCTAAAAAAGGATACCTGCTGGTATCTGACCAGGGAGCCAATAAATTCCATATCTTCAGCCGAGAAGGAACTACACATGCCCTGCTTAAAGTGGTAAAGGTAAGTGCCAGCCACAGCGACGGCTCCGACATAGTGAATATCCCGCTGAATGAGACTTTCCGGCATGGCTTATTTGTAGTAATGAGTGACGACAGGACTTTCCACTACTATCGCTGGGAAGACATTGCCGGTAAACAACTGGAATCCGCGCCAACAAAAAAATAATGCCCGCTATATGAAATTAATCGTCCTCGCTTCCATGCTACTACTGTCCGGCTATACCACTACCCAGGCACAGGAAGCTCCTGTTAAGAAAGTAACGCTAACGCCCACACTATTACGCGGCCCCTATTTACAGTCCGCCAGCAGTGACGGCATACTAATCAGGTGGCGCACCGATGCCTCTGCCAGAAGTCGTGTTAGATATGGTACCTCGCCGGATAAGCTGGACCAGCATACAGACGATGCCACGCTGGTCACCGAGCATAAAGTTCGGTTAACACACCTGCAACCCAATACCCGCTACTACTATGCTATTGGTGGTTACAAAGACGTATTGCAGGGCGATGCCAACAACTACTTCGTGACCCTGCCGGCCCCCGGCAGCACGGCGTTATATCGCATTGCCGCTCTCGGCGACTGCGGCGATAACTCCGTGAATCAGCGGCAGGTAAAAGAACAACTGGTAAAGTACCTGGGCAACAACTACCTGAACGCATGGATATTACTGGGAGATAACGCTTACCCGGACGGCACTGATGCGGAATACCAAAGCAAATTCTTTAACGTATACAAAGACGATTTGCTGAAAAAGTATCCCTTGTTCCCCGCCCCGGGCAATCATGATTATCATGATACCGACCTCTCAGAAAAACAGGCACAGCTTACCCATCAAACTACTTACTACCAGAACTTCTCCATGCCTTCCGAAGGAGAATCAGGCGGTGTGCCTTCTCACACGTCCTCCTTCTATTCGTTTGACCTGGGCAATATCCATTTCCTGTCGCTCGATAGCTATGGCAAAGAAGACAGCGCCTACCGCCTGTACGATACCACCGGCCCACAGGTAACCTGGATTAAAAAAGACCTCGCTGCCAATAAAAACAAAGGCTGGGTGATCGCTTACTGGCACCATCCTCCCTATACCATGGGTTCCCATAACTCTGATGAGGAAGATGAACTGGTATATATCCGGGAGAACTTTATTCAGCTGCTGGAACGCAACGGCGTAGACCTGGTACTGAATGGACATAGCCACGATTACGAACGATCAAGGATGATCAAAGGACATTATGGGATGGCCAATACTTTTGATCCGGCCAAACATAATGTGAGCCAGTCTTCCGGACGATATGACGGCGGCAGTAATGCAGCGCCCTATATCAAAGACAGTATCCGCAACACCGGTACCGTATACGTAGTGAGCGGTTCTGCCGGAAAACTGGGTGGCAAACAAACCACGTTTCCACATAAGGCCATGTACTTCTCGGATGCAGACCATGGCGGCTCCAGCATGCTGGAAATCCAGGACAACCGCCTCGATCTGAAATGGATCTGCGCAGATGGCACCATCCGCGATCAGTTTACCATGATGAAAAATGTAAACCGTCAAACGGATATCCACATTAAAAAAGGACAAACCGCCACGCTGACCGCCTCCTTCATTGGCGCCTACAAATGGAACAATCGTACCGACACCGGCAGAAGTATAACGGTAACGCCTACCGCGGCAGTGACCAAATACACCGTGACAGATACGTTCAATAATATCAAAGATACTTTTACCGTACATGTATCGAAATAAGATCAGCTGGATCATCTGGCCGCTGTTTGTACTCGTGGCTGTTTTCAGCGCATGGGGATTTAAACAGACGGAAGATGATAAAGGGTTTGCTCATACGGTGACCGTTTTCAGGGAAGGCGCCGCTGGTTTTGCGGCGGCCTCCCTGGAACTGGAAAAGGCCATACATGCCATCAATGCTACCCGGCCCGGTAGCATTGCCGATGCCAAAACTGCCCTAAAAAAATGCCGCCAGCAATACAAACGAATAGAATTTTTCCTCGACTACTTTTTCTTCAGCTCCTCCCTGGTGTATAATCGTCCGGCTAAAACGGAAATAGACGAACCCTATATGGAATACCAAGCGCCTGCCGGATTACAGCAGATCGCAGTGCTTCTGTACGATAAAGATCCTGTCTCCCGGAAAAAAGAATTAATGGAAGAAGCCGCAGTAATCAGCGCTTCCGCCGCAGATCTGCCAGCCCTCTTATACCAGTTTCGCACTACCGACAAATCCATTATGGAAAGTATCCGTATCGAACTGGTACGGCTATACGCAAACGGCATTACGGGCTACGATGCCCCGGAATTAAAAAGTGGTATCGCCGAAACGTGTCAGTCTATGCAAACAATCCAGGCCGTGCTACAGCCCTGGCTCCCTACTACTTCTCCCGAAACTATACCCGTAAAAAATTCCCTGACACAGTGCATTCAATACCTGCAACAGCATCCTGATTTTGATACGTTCAACCGGCTGGAATTCCTAACTACCTGCGCATTGCCGCTGCAGGAGCAGTTGAGCCAACTCATTGCTACGTTACAACTGGATCAGCATACCCGCAGCGCCCTGAACTACAACGCTAAAAACCTGTTTAGTAAAAACGCCCTGAACCTGGCTGTTTTTCCGGATAGCACAAAAGCTACCGCCGCGCTGAAAACGTTAGGTCAACAGCTGTTCTTTGAAAAAGCATTATCCGGGAATAATACCCGCAACTGCGCAACCTGTCATCAACCTGAAAAATATTTCAGTGATGGACTTAAAACCAGCATAACGCTTGATGGCAAACATCATGTTCGCAGAAATGCGCCCAGTCTGTATTACGCCGGATTCCAGTATGCGCAGTTCTGGGATGGCCGGGCCCGTAATTTGTCAAAGCAAATTGCACAGGTGATCAGTAACCCGGAGGAAATGAATGGTGTGCATGCCGTAGTAATTTCCCGGCTCAGAGACAGCGCTGCTTATCGCGCAGCTTTTCATGCAGCGTTTCCGGAAGCTAACGATGATACCACCGCTATCACCATGGCTCATCTCTCCGCTGCCATTGCAGCCTACCTGGGTAACCTCGCTCCTATGAGCAGCGCCATGGATGATTATTTCGCGGGGAATAAACAGGCGATGACACCGGCACAAATCAACGGTTTCAATTTATTTATGGGCAAGGCACAATGTGCGACCTGCCACTTTGCACCATTGTTCAACGGGCTT